>CAIRNW010000410.1 GCA_903879995.1 uncultured Bacteroidota bacterium | reverse complement strand
TGGTAAACAAACTGCGGATGAAAACTGGAGAATAGTTCTTCCATTCTATTCTTATTGCGCACATCTCCTAAGAAAAAAACAAGCTTTGTACCATTCTTTATGCTGGTGAGTTCTAACTCCAAATCATGCAAAGGCGTTTCAGCCTGATCAACAATAACAATAGTAGCCGGATGATATTTTAATAACTGACGAACAATTTCGCTTCCGATCGAACCAGCCCCACCTGTAACTACTACTCTACGACCAGTTAATTGTTTATCTAACTCTGAGTGATTTAATTGGATAGGATCACGTTCGAGTAGTTGCTCAATTTTTATGGACTGTAATTGCTTTTTAGTGAATTGTCCATTGATCCATTTGTCAAGCGGCGGAACATTCAGTACTGTAATATTTTTCTCCAAACAAACCTCTACCAACTGGGCCCGACGACGTGCAGGAATGGAGAAACTGGAAATGATAATTTCATCTACCTCATACAACTCAAACAAGTTGTCAAGCTCGTCAAAAGAATGGATCTTAACGCCATCCACTACCTTCTCCGTTTTACGCGGATTATCATCGATGTAGGCAACCACTTTTACTTTGGCATTGGGATCGTGCTCTAAAACGCGTTTGGTTGCAAAGCCTGCTTCACCCGCTCCGTAGATAATTACATAACGCGGGTTCATTTTGGAACTGCGTAAATAACTGAAGAAATATTTTACGACAACCCGATATGAAATCAAGGCCAAAAAACTCAGCAGTGAATAAATTAAAAGTGTAACCAGTGGGAGAGAAATAAATGTATTTCCATTGACCATAGAAACTGCACTCAACAACCCCAGGATTACAAAACTTGCGAGCAGTGATAAGCTAATACGCAGCGCATCTTGTACGCCCGTGTAGCGAACAATTCCCGCATAAGTTTTGAAATTGAAAAAAATTAGTGTGTTTAGTGCAGACAGTACTACCAAGTTGGAACCTAACTCTCGAAGGCTGATTAAAACCGGATTTAAATTGTGACCGATTAGGTAGGCAAAGACCAAGGATAAATTGCAAAGAAATATATCAATGAGGAATATGATCCACCTTGGAACAATGTTGATCTTTTTCAGCATAAGGTTTTGGTGCCTCAAAGATTATCCAATTTTGTAGTTAAAAAAATAAAAAAGGGATGATTTTAAACATCCCTTCAAATATCCAACTTTATGATAAGAGTTAGGCCTTATATTTTAATAAGCCCTTTCATCCCCTTTTAACAAATTGACAATCGTTTGGAAAATAATCTGGCAATCAAGCCAAAAACTCCAGTTTTCGATGTACCAAAGGTCAAAAGCTACTCGGCGACGCATTTCTTCAGGAGACTGCACTTCTCCACGGCTGCCATTCACTTGCGCCCAACCCGTGATGCCGGGCTTTACCAGATGACGCATCATGTAGTTCTGTACAATGTCTTTGGACTCCAGAGAGAGAGGAATGGGATGCGGACGAGGACCCACCACACTCATATCCCCTTTGAAAACGTTTAAAAATTGAGGTAG
>CAIRNW010000409.1 GCA_903879995.1 uncultured Bacteroidota bacterium | reverse complement strand
TGCCTTTAGTTTCTGGCCATCCTTTCCGCTTTATTTAATTGGCGTACTACTAATTGCCGGTCATTTCTTCTTTGGCCCACTACGACTAATCCAAGAGTACATGGAAAGTGGGGATATGGGTGGTGCAGAAAAAGTGCTGGCTTCTATCAAATACCCTAACCTGCTATACAAACCCATTCGTTCTGTCTACTTCACATTGAAAGGAAATTTAGCAATGATGAAACAGGACTATGATGGAGCCGAAAAAATGATGAAAAAGGGATTAGACCTTGGAATGCCCATGAAAGAAGCGGAGGGTGCCAGTTTATTACAGATGGGAATGCTAGCCATGCAAAAAAATGATTTGAAGCAGGCCGAGAGCTATGTGAGACAAGCATTGAAAAAAGGACTTCCAGATAAAGAAAATCAAGCGGCCGCTTATTTGCAGATGTGTAGTTTAATGATGAACAAGAGAGAATTCCGAGCCGCCAAAGATTTTTTCAGAAAGGCCAAGGCATTAAAACCTACCACGCCACAATTGGTGGATCAGATCAAACAAATTGAAAAATACATCTCCAGAATTCCAGGTTAAAAAGTAAGAATTTACACGTATAATACTCTCTGATTTTTACTGAGAAATCATGAAAAAAATTAAGCTGTTTCTCGTTGACGACCATCGGATGGTAATCGATATGTGGGCTAGCCTTTTGAGCACCAACCCAAAATTTGAGATTGCCGGAACCTCCCTAGACGGTGAAAAGGCATTTGAAGAAATTAGTTTTACCCTTCCTGATGTGGTGCTCATGGATATTACACTCCCGGGCATGTCGGGTATTGAATTAACTAAAAGAATAAAGGAAAAACTGCCCGCTATAAAAATATTGGGCGTTTCTATGCATACCAACATCATGTTGATCAAACAAATGTTGGTCAGCGGAGCCAGTGGTTATGTATCCAAGACCTCCTCTTTTGATGAAATGACTTTGGCCATTACTACCATCCACGAAGGGAACCGCTATATCTGCCGAGACATCAAAGACTATATTACTAACCAGGTTATCAGTGAACAACAATCAGATCCCGCTTATCGAATTAATCAGCTGACTAAACGGGAGCTTGAGATTGTAAACCTGATCAAAGAAGGGCACTCCTCTAAGGAGATTAGTGAAAAACTGTTCATCTCAAAGCGTACCGTAGAAGTACACCGTTATAATATTTTTAGAAAACTGGAAGTGAATAATATTACTTCCCTGATCAAGATTACCAATAAATCAATTGTGTAATTGAATCTAGCTTGGCTGTTTCCAGCTTCCGAATAATTCTTCAACTGCTTTATAACGGTATTGGAATATACTTTCGAGCTTTTTCTTTACAAATAGCCAATTGGCTAAATCTCCCAGTAGACCAAGGGGGATACGATAATGGACAATATCTGTCATTTCTACTCCACCCGGAATCGCTTTAAAGTGATGTTGATGATGCCATAAGGTGTAGGGCCCAAACCGCTGCTGATCGATGAAATACACGGGCTCTTGCACCTGCGTAATTTCAGTCATCCAATAAACAGGGATCCCCAACAAAGGGCGTACTTTATATTCAATCAGCTGCCCGGGATACATGCGCAGACCATGAAAGCGGGAAATAATTTTGAATCCCATTTCCGCTGGCGTAATTCGCTGAAGGTTAGCGGGACTTGAAAAAAAATCCCAAGCTTGCTCTATGGATATGGGAATACATTGTTTGGTCTGGAAAGAGTAAGTGGCCATGCTGATTGAAAGAATTAATTTCGTTAGAATAACTATTGAACCCGGAAAAAGTTCATCCGTATGTCTATTAGCCGAGAGAAATTGGAAATCAAGTTTCGTGAGGAATATCAACGATTGAATGAGCAGCAACAGAAAGCCGTTCGGACCATTGAAGGTCCTGTGATGGTGATTGCTGGACCGGGTACTGGAAAAACGCAAATACTCGCCTGCCGTATTGGTAAAATATTACTGGACACCGATGTACAACCAGAAAATATTCTTTGCCTAACCTACACCGATGCGGGAGTGGTTGCGATGCGTAAACGATTACAACAATTTATTGGACCTGCAGCCTATAAAGTACAATTAGGCACCTTTCATTCTTTCTGTAATGAAGTAATACAAGATAATCTACCCTACTTCGAAAAACACACCCTAGATCCCATATCGGAGCTAGAAAAAATTCAACTCTTCAAAGATCATATTGATTCTTTTCCAAAAGATCATCCGTTTAAACGTTATCG
>CAIRNW010000408.1 GCA_903879995.1 uncultured Bacteroidota bacterium | reverse complement strand
GCCTGCTGTATGAGGGTCTTTCTTATTTTAAAGGCTTAAATTTTTATTCGGCTGAAACTTCTACTTGCATTAATATATTATTTGCTCCCTTGCTAAATCTATTTTTCAAAAAAATTAAATTTGGCTCTGTTACCCATTCTTCTGAAAAGTACCTCTCATACGATGCAATGTCTTTCCAGCGATTGCTCGTGATAAGCTCAATCCTATCAGTAACTACTTGACTTCCAAGATATTTAATAGCTACGAAAAAGTTTGAATCTATTGTAATTGAATTTTCTAGTTCAAAGATATGTTTATACGAGTTATCATCTAATGGATTTATCTTATAAACCTGCTCAAATACTTTAGTACTAGGTTTGTTCAATTGCACACTGAACTTGTATATTGATAGAAGGAATAAATGTGAAGACTGCGGGCGTGTTCTAAAAAAAATCGATACAGACTTTAATATATTTTGACTGCTTTTGGTTATGAAACTCCTTCCAATTTCCAAATTAGGGATCAAATAAATCGATCCATTCTTCTTTTTAGTATTTCCAATAAATTCCGAGTTATCTATTACATTTTTAGTTAAAAAGACATTTGGGAGTACTGCTACATCTTTTTTCAAAAAAACCGTATCATTATATTTCAATCCCTTTGGGTGGATAACTTTAGATTTATAGCCAGTTCTAGTAATAATTAAACTGTCATCGAAACCTATGCAACTTGCCAAACCTAGGGAATCTGAAAAAGTACAATACTGCGATTTTGTTTTATAGCAAACTGTAGCATATTGAACTCCCAAACTGTCAAATTCATCCGCTATTGTAAATTTGATATTCTGAGCTTGTACGCCGTTGGTTACTAAGAGTATAATAAGCGCAGCAATTCGCATAAATTACAGTTCAACGGATGGAGGACTTTGCCAACATGGGCCACTCCAATAGTCATATTGTATTGCTACTATGAAATAATAGGTTCTATGACAATTTTTCCAGCAAAGTCCTTCATTAGTCTCTTCAACGCATTGCCAATCTCCCCAACCTATGATTGGACGGGTAGATTGAAATGAGGTAAGAGTAACGAATAAGAAAAATAAGATCGAAGTAATTAATAGGCGTAGTGGTTTAGTGTTTTTCATAGATTAGGTTTTGGTTAAGTGAAATGAATTTAAATTAATTTTCACATTCTGCAAAATAATTTAAACGTTATTTTTTAATGAGTTGAGTGAGCTCTCTTGGAAGATTCTTTACCTCTGGTGTCAGCTTCCCTATTTTTTAGTGCTTTTTGAATGTTAGCTTTTTAGTTTACGGGTTGTTTTCTGAATACGATGGTGAGGTATAACAAAGGGCTTAACGGGGTCTTCGTAGGTAATAATCTACTAGCAGGAACAATTGTGACCGCCCTCTGGTTGTTTTTTAGAGCTCTAGCGCGCGGATCACTCTGGCTGCGGGCAGAGCTTTACTCATGCCGGTAGTCGTTTCTTTGACCTGAATCGGGTATTGAGTCGCAGTCTTGTATAAACCAGGGATAACCTTTTATAATTCCATCGCTTACATCCAGACCTTCGTGCTTCTGTTTCTACCAGTAGTAGGTAACGTTATTGTCAACGACTTCGCATCAGATATCCCGTGTGGATTTGCCTAATTCATTATCCTTGAGTGCTTTGAGAATTTGGAATTCTATGTGGTTCTTTTTTCATTTCCTACTAGGATTTAGAAATTGAAAAATTGTGCTAACATCTGAAAAGCCAAGCATCGGGGAAGCGGAAGGTACTATTCCAGGCACTTTTACATTTATTTTCTTTTGAAAGATTAACAGAACCAAACCTCAATTTAGATTTGAAATAGGGTGCAAGAATATTCAAGAACCCTCATGAACAATTTTGACAGTTGAGGATGGTTCAAGAGAGTTCATGAGCAGTATTGTCCGTTCTGGAACGGACTCAGGGTTGATTAAAATAAAAAAACTAAGCTTGTGGCTCTTTGCTTTCCTTCTTCATTAACTGTACAACCAGCGATTGCTTTTCATTTTCAAGTCTTAGAATCGTCTGCTGTTGTGACGCATTTTTTTGCAAGAGATGAGAATTAGCCTCGCCCTGTTGTCTGTTTTCGGTTTTGAGCCTATTATTATCTTGGTGTAGCCACATGTTTTGGTCTTTATATTTTATGAGCTGTTGTATTTTAAAATAATAGGCCACTCCAATTCCAGCAGCGGTAAGAGCAAGAAAGATTGCTATATTACTTCTGTCATCTGCCTTGGATAATTTTCGGCCCATGGCCATGTACTCATGAATTGTCATGTTTTTCGATTTTGTGGGTGTTTAAATTGGGATTTGAAATGATTTTATAGCCGAGCATCTTAGAATATAGAAGACCTGAGTGGTAGTCGTAACTGAGATTATCACCTGGGTTTACATTATATGCTACAAGTACTTCTGTGGTTACCAGATCGCCGTGTGCTGCGATTAACTTCTCAATCTGCCGCTTGGACTCTCGATGTCTAGCAGAAAAATCAAGCAAGACATCTTCTTGCAACTGTGTCTTTAGCTGATGTTTTTTTCTTTTACAATCATGAATGACACCAAACTCGTCCCTATACCTGGTGCAATGCGTTTTTGATGCACGCTCCTGATCCGCGATGGGCTCTCCGCAGAACTGGCAGGCACGACCAAGTTTGAAGGTTTTAGCAGGTCTGTTACTTTGGCTAAGTTGTTTCTTTTTCATATTACGATTTATTTAATTTTAACTGTCCATCCCATTTTGCTTGCAGCTGGTCTTGTGGTGGTGCAGAACCTTTTGGGTATATTGGAGATTCGATTTATAACCCCTATATTTGCCCAAATAGCATTATTACAATATCAAAAATAGATAAAAAGTATAATTTAGCAAAATGAATATGAATACAATCTTGGATTCAGATAAAATATCCCTGCAGGAGTTTCGCAAGTATATGTTCCACCCGATTTACCCAGTCGATGATTTGTATGGGTTATCAGGCAAGCACTTATCTGAATTTTTCCCATTTTGGAGAAGAAACGGGCTCATGCCTTTTATACCAAAGGGCAAGCACAACGTAGAGATTAGCTTTGCTCAAGTCATCTGGCTGAGAATCTTGGATCACCTTAGAGCGCTGGGCTACGGGGTAAGCGATACTGCTCAGCTATGCGATCGCCTATTTAAAGATGCTTACCTAGCGGAATTACCAAAAAAGAGAATCAAATATCATTATGACCTTCTGCGAGAGAAAGAATTGGCTCAGACAATTAGTGAAGACGAGCAAGATGTTTTGCTACGATTAAGCCAGATGCTTGAGGATAGTGTACTACTTTATGGACTAAAGTTTGAGATCAATTTTCTAACTGAACTGATTATTTGGTGCCTCGACAATAATCAGGAGGCTGGGATTTTAGTATTTCCAGGTGGGATTTGCATGAAGCGCCAGGGTGAAGATTTCTATCCTTTTGGTGATGTATCTGTTGATCGAACGGCACCGCATATCTATCTCTCGATATTCTACTTTTTAAAGGAATTTATTCAGTCAGATGACTTGCGTCTAATAAGAATACCAGGGTTGTTAACCGAAAATGAGAAGAAAGTCCTCGCTGCCCTGAATAGCAAAAACATAAGTGAGCTAACCATAAAGCTTTCAGATGGAGAGGTAGTTCGTGTGGATAGCAAACACATCAAGCAAATTAGTGGCGAGGATGCGAAAAGGATTCGCCTCGCTATTGGACTGGGCCAATATGAAGAAGTCACTCTTTCTGTGCGTGGTGCCGATAGTATCACTTTTCAAAAATTAAAGAAGTCTATTTATTCCGGTAGCCCCGGCAAATAGTATTAACAGCAGGTGCCCTCCCATACTCTGGGCGGTGCTTTCAACTGCTACCAAATGTTGGAGGAAAAAAATGTTGAATTAAATGATAATAGTGAGGAAATCAACGAAACTCAGCTCGAGGAGCTGAAAATGCTATCTACGATCATTTGTAATGTGATATTAAGAGAAATTGAAAAATTAAACCATGAAAAATAGCTCTGCGATTACTGGAATGCAGCGATTCGCTAAAACATCTACTAAGATCTCTTGGCGTAGCGGGAACAACATTGTTATATATACGCGGGTATCCAGCTACGAGCAAGCGATGCTAAACACCAGTTTAGAATCGCAAAGAAAATCTTGTCAGGAGTTTGCCGAGCACCGCGGCCTAATGGTCAAAATGATTTTTGGGGGAACTTATGAATCTGCCAAAAGTGATGAGCGAAAAGAGTTTGTTCGAATGCTTGATTACGTGAAAAGGGATAAAACTATCTCTGCCATTCTGGTATATTCTTATGAGCGCTTTTCACGAAGTGAAAATGCTGGTACATTAACCCGTACATTAGAATCTTTGGGTGTAAAGGTATTATCGGTGTTTCAGGATGTTGATGTGACAACTCCATCGGGAAAGTTGCAACAAAATATCTTCTACCTTTTTGGAAATTACGACAATGAGCTGCGTAAGGATAAGGTGGTAAAGGGGATGGTAGAAAATCTACGGCAGGGTTATTGGGTATCAGCAACTCCCTTTGGATATACAAATACAAAACCTAAGCATAAGGCGAGAGAGCATGTTTATGAAATAAATAAGGATGGCGAACTATTGACGCTTGCTTTCAAATGGAAAGCGGAGGGTAAGCTAAATAATCTTGAGATTGTAGAGAAACTAAAGAAGATGGGATCAACTATCAATTACAAAAGCTTTGTCGGAATAATCTCTAATCCCTTCTACTGCGGTTATATAACCCACTCATTGATTCCGGGCGAGGTGTATAAAGGAAAGCATGTGCCTCTTGTTTCCGAAGAGCTATTTAATCGGGCTAATGGTATTGTTTCACAGAACCCTCACAAGGGGATATCAAAGAAGTTCAAGATTGAAGAGCTGCCTCTAAAATCTTTTGCTAAGGATGAGGTTTCACTCTCACCTTTTACCGGATATGTCCAGAAGGGGATTTATTATTATAAAACAAGAGCTAAAGGTACTGCTGTGAATGTCCGAGCAGAGCACTTAAACTCATTGTTTGAAACTGAAATAGAGAAACTGAATTTCAAGCAAGCGTATGAAAGGAGATTAGCCGATCTGATCGCTGAGCAGCTGCAATTAAGGCTGGCTGATAAAGAGAAAGAGCAATCAGTGTTAAAGCGAAAACTAACTGAAGCACGTGACAGGTTAGAAAAGTTGGAATACAGATTTGTTAGTGGAGAGTTGGATAAATCTTTGTTTGAAAAATATCGAGAAAAATTCGAGATAGAAGTTGATCAACTAACTCAGGATCTTGGTAATAACCCCATTAGTAGTTCGAACTTGGAAAAGGCCGTAAAAAAGGGATTGGCAATTGCACAAAATGCCCGCCAGTTATGGCTTTCGAGTGATTATGATGACAAGCAAAAACTTCAGTACCTCATCTATCCTGAAGGTATACTGTATAATAAACAAAAAGATACAGTTCGAACTCCTCGTATAAATAGTATTTTCACTTCAATCGTAAGTGCAGCAAAGGTTTTAGAGGAAAATAAAAACGGTTCTCTTAAAAAAAGAAGCCGTAATTCTCACTGGGTAGTCCCGACAGGAATCGAACCTGTATCTAAAGTTTAGGAAACTTCTATTCTATCCAT
>CAIRNW010000407.1 GCA_903879995.1 uncultured Bacteroidota bacterium | reverse complement strand
TTGCTGCAATACCTTGACACTAATCGAGTGGATGGTATTCAGAGTTTGAAAGCAGATGTGGATTTGAATAATCCCGAGATCACGGTTAATGTAGATCGTAGCAAGGCTATGATGGAAGGGGTAAGCACTGCACAAATCGGAATGGCTTTACGTACAGCACAATTTGGTAAGGAAGTAAGTAAAATAAAAGATGGTGAGGACGAATATAAAATTCAGCTTCGCTATCAGGCCGACCGTCGTACCAGTGTAGACGATTTATTAAATACACGCATAGTGTTTATGGATATGAATACGATGCAAGTGAAATCAATTCCGCTTGGTTCAGTGGCTTCGGTTGAGTATACCAACACGGCTGGCGGAATCAAGCGTAAAAATGTTCGCCGTACTATTCAATTACAAAGTAGTGTAGCGGATCCTACCTTAGTTACAGGTATCAATGCTGCACTCAAAGAAAAGATTGAAGCTTTCCAATCTATCACCAGCATTCCTCCCGATATCACAATCCGTCAACAAGGACAAAGTGAACAGGAAAAAGAAACACAGGCTTTCTTGGGCACTGCCATGTTAATGGCCATTGGAATAATTTTCTTGATTTTGGTATTACAGTTCAATAGTATGAGTAAGCCCTTTATAGTGATCACCGAAATTTTCTTCTCAGTGATTGGTGTATTTATCGGGTATGCACTCAGCGGAATCACACTTGCTACCATCATGGTGGGTGTAGGGGTGGTTGGACTGGCAGGAATTGTAATCAAGAACGGAATTCTATTAATAGAATTTACGGACGAACTACGCACGCGTGGATATCGTACCCGTGAAGCCGCTATACAAGCTGGTAAGATTCGTATCATTCCTGTATTGCTCACTGCGGTTGCAACAATCCTTGGATTATTGCCATTGGCAGTTGGTTTCAATATTGACTTTGCCGGTTTGTTTCAACACCTTCGTCCCAATATTTTCTTTGGTGGGGATAGTGTGGTGTTCTGGGGACCGCTTAGCTGGACCATCATCTTTGGGTTGATCTTTTCATTCTTCCTTACCTTGATCATGGTACCCGGTATGTATTTGATTGCCGAGCGTTTACGTCGTCCCATGGAACAATTCTATGGCACCCGATATATCGCCCTTTTAGGATTTGCCGGACCCTTCTTTTTTATTTTTGTAGGCATCATGTTTATTGTACGCCGTATCCAAGGTAAAAAAGTATGGTTAGGTCATCCCGGTAAATTGAGTCAATAATTGTTAAATTCATAGTCAGAACGTAAAAAATTAGCATGGCGCGCAAACAGGAAATATTACAGGATGTAGTAATCAAATTTGCTGGAGACAGTGGAGATGGTATGCAGCTAACCGGTAGTCAATTCACTAATAACACTGCGTTATTAGGAATCGATTTGGCTACTTTCCCTGATTTTCCTGCTGAGATCCGTGCGCCACAGGGTACATTACCCGGCGTAAGCGGTTTCCAATTGCGTTTTTCCTCTGATCGGGTATTTACCCCAGGCGATGCTTGTGATGTATTGGTTGCCATGAATGCAGCAGCACTAAAAGTAAATCTCAAAGCACTGAAGAAGGGAGGTAAAATCATTGCGAATACGGATGGTTTTGATGCAAAGAATTTACGATTGGCTAATTATCCTGAAGGTGTTAATCCATTAGAAGATGGTAGCCTGACCAACTATGAAGTGTTCAAGATGGATGTAACAAAAATGACGCGTGAGGCGCTCAAGGATGTTACATTGGGAATGAAAGAGAAGGACCGTGCCAAGAATATGTTCGTGTTGGGATTTTTGTATTGGATGTACGGCCGCGACATGGAGAACACTATCCAATTTATTAAAGAGAAATTTTCTAAGAAGCCCGATATCATGAACAGCAATATTGCTGTGCTACAAGCCGGGTATAATTATGGGGATACTACAGAAACATTTACTACTACCTATTCGGTTGAGCGTGCCAAAATGGAACCCGGTTCTTATCGTTCCATTATGGGTAACCAGGCGCTTTCACTTGGATTAATTGCCGCTTCACAAAAAAGCGGATTGCCTTTGTTCTTAGGATCCTATCCGATCACGCCTGCTTCTGATATCCTGCATGATCTTTCCAAGTATAAAAACTTTGGGGTTCGTACTTTCCAAGCTGAGGACGAAATTGCAGCCATTACCTCAGCGATAGGTGCTTCCTATGGAGGCGCTTTGGGTGTAACTACCTCCAGTGGTCCGGGTATTGCATTAAAAGGCGAGGCTATGGGTCTGGCAGTGATGCTGGAGATTCCGCTTTTAGTGATCAATATCCAACGTGGCGGTCCTTCTACGGGATTGCCTACCAAAACCGAGCAGAGTGATTTAATGCAGGCCTATTATGGACGCAATGGAGAATGTCCGATGCCTATTTTATCTGCTTCCACTCCTGCGGATTGTTTTGATGCCATCTATGAGGCCGTTCGTATTTCCATTCAGCATATGACGCCGGTGATTTTTTTAAGTGATGGCTATATTGCCAATGGTGCAGAACCCTGGCGTTATCCGCAATCAAAAGATCTTCCGGCTATTGAAGTAAAATTCAAAACTACATTAGATGAGGGCGAAGAGAAATATAAGCCCTATGCCCGTGACCAGAAATTAGCACGTCCTTGGGCTGTTCCAGGTACGGCTGGTTTGGAACATCGCATTGGTGGATTAGAGAAGCAAAATATTACGGGTAATGTAAACTACGAACCGGAGAATCATCAACTGATGGTAAAACTCCGTCAGGAAAAAGTAGATAAGATTGCCGAGTATATCCCTGAGCAAAAATTGGATAGTGGTCCTGCAAAAGGAAAAATATTAGTACTCGGTTGGGGTTCTACCTATGGAGCTATCAAATCTGCTGTTGCAGAACTACAGGCGCGTGGTGAAGCGGTTAGTCATGCACACCTTCGTTATGTACGTCCTTTCCCTCGTAATCTGGGTGCGATCATCAAAAATTTTGATCAGGTATTAATTCCTGAGATCAATAACGGACAGCTGATCAAAATAATCCGTGATACTTATTTAGTAGATGCCAAAGGATATAATAAGATCATGGGAGTCCCCATTACTAAAACGGAGTTGGTGCTTTGTCTTGAGGAAATGTTGGGATCAAAAAATTAAAACGCTTTTCGTTTAAAGGCGGCGCATACTTCTTGCAATCCACATTTTTCACATTTGGGGCTACGGGCTACACAGGTGTATCTGCCGTGTAGAATCAACCAGTGATGTGCTTTATGAATAAGTTGGTCAGGAAAATTTTTGATCAATATTTTTTCTACCGCTAATGGCGTAGTTGCGGTGGAAGGCACTAATCCAATTCTTCTGCTCACCCGAAACACATGCGTATCCACAGCCATGTTGGGCTGATTATCTATTACCGATGTAATTACATTTGCTGTTTTACGTCCTACACCGGGTAGTTGAATTAATTCTTCTACGGTCATGGGTACTTCTCCGCCAAAATCCTTGATGAGTTGCTGCGCCATTCCAATCAAGTGTTTCGATTTATTGTTCGGATAGGAAATACTTTGAATCAAGGGAAATACTTGATCAAAACTGGCTTTTGCCAAAGCGTGTACCGTAGGAAATTTTTTAAATAGGGCAGGCGTGGTTTGATTGACACGTTTGTCCGTACACTGCGCCGATAAAATTACCGCCACCAACAACTGGTAAGGGTTATCATAGAATAACTCTGTTTCTGCATCGGGAGCGTGGGAAAGAAAATAATCCGTTACAAACTGGTACTTCTGCTGGCGGGTCATGGCCGCAAGTTACGGATCAACGAACGGTCTGGGCTTGTGTACTAGCGGCGTGTCGAAGTATGTTTAGGATTACCTCGGTACGGGGGGATTCCAGGGTGCGGTCCAGTCTTTGTAAGGTTGTTTTGAGAACCCCTAATTTTTCGCGAAGCGTCCAGTCCATTTCCAGTGCCTCCTCCAGCGCTGACCGGCGGGGAGCCTCCATTTCGTTATAGAGGTAAAGGACTAAATCTTCTGGGGTGTAGGTATTCATGGTGCAAATCAGCAGCTGATACTACCTAAAACGAGGAAGGGGATTCCTTATTGTGTAAAGGGAGAAAAAGGGCTATTTTTTTGTAGCGGCAGGCTTTTCAGTGATCAGGAACAGGTCCTCATTGTCCTTTTTCATCAGGTACTTTTCCCGCGCATACTTTTCGATGGTAGCTGGATTTTTTTTGAGGGACTCCAACTCCTTGCGCTCCAACTCAATTTGATTTGAATAGTACTCTTTGGTTTTTTCCAATTTGCGCAATTCTTGTTTACGCTCCAGTTGAGTAAACAAATCATTTTTATCCAGGAACAATACAATCACAACAAACACAGCCGTAGCAATAAAGTATTTATTGCGGATCCAAGGGGGGATGGTAGAGAGAAACTGGTTCATGTATTCCTCAAAGATAAAGAGGGGCTTGATTCGCCCCTCTTTTGATTACTTGCCAAATTTGATTTTTCCTTTCGGATAGATCGCGGAGCTACCCAGTAACTCCTCGATACGTAAAAGCTGGTTGTATTTGGCCATCCGATCAGTACGGGAGGCGCTTCCTGTTTTAATCTGCCCGCAGTTCAACGCCACGGCCAAATCCGCAATGGTCGTGTCTTCTGTTTCCCCGCTGCGATGACTCATGATAGTATTATAGCCGTTGTGTTGGGCCAGGGAAACTGCATTGATGGTCTCCGTAATGGTACCAATCTGGTTCACTTTTACCAGTAACGCGTTTCCAATTCCTTTGTCAATCCCCTGTTGTAAACGATCCACGTTAGTTACAAAAAGATCATCCCCCACTAACTGACATTTAGTGCCAACAGCTTCAGTAAGCATTTTCCAACCTGCCCAATCGTCCTCGGCCATGCCATCCTCGATACTACAGATTGGGTATTTTTTTACCCAGCTTTCCCAGTACTTGGCCAACTGTTCGCTGCTCATTTCTTTTCCGCTGCTCTTATGAAAAACATATTTCTTTTTCTTGCTGTCCCAAAGTTCACTGTTGGCCGCATCCATTGCAATTTTGATCTGGGAACCTGCTTTGTAACCCGCTGCTTCAATAGCCGTCAATACTGTTTCAATGGCTTCCTCATTGCTTTGGATATTCGGTGCAAAACCACCTTCATCTCCTACGTTTGTGCTGTATCCTTTTTTCTTCAGTACTGTTTTCAGCGCATGAAAAATTTCAACACCCCACCGTAAACCTTCGCTAAAAGATGGGGCACCAACCGGCAGTACCATAAATTCCTGGAAATCGATTTTATTGTCCGCATGCGCTCCGCCATTGAGGATATTCATCATAGGCATGGGTAAAATCTTGGCATTGGTGCCGCCCACATAACGGAAAAGAGGAAGGCCCGCCTCTTCTGCAGCCGCCTTTGCTACGGCCATACTTACCGCAAGCATGGCATTAGCTCCTAATTTATTTTTATTGGGGGTACCATCTAACTGAATCATGATTTGGTCAATGCCGGTTTGATCGGCTATATCATAACCTAATAGAAGCGGAGCAATTTTTTTATTGACATTGTCAACTGCTTTTAGGGTTCCCTTACCCAGGTACTTCTTTTTGTCTCCATCTCTTAATTCAACTGCTTCATGGATACCTGTACTGGCTCCACTGGGAACAGCCGCACGACCTAACGCACCATTTTCAGTAATTACATCCACCTCAACGGTTGGATTTCCACGAGAATCTAAAATTTGTCGGGCAAAAATCTCAGCAATGTAGCTCATAGTTATGTTGAATAGTTGGTTTTACGATTCGCCGGTCAGGTAGCGGAATATTTCTTCTAGTTTCATGTTGCGGCGCGGCAAAGATACTGTCTCTGCCAGTTTTGCTAAAGGACTATCTGCTACAATGGTCCCTTTATTGATAATGATCACTCGATCACAGATAGCCTCTACCTCTTGCAGAATATGCGTGGAGAATAAAACAGTTTTAGTCTGCCCTTGTTGTTTGATCAGGGTTCGGATCTCTGCTAACTGATTGGGGTCAAGTCCTGAAGTGGGTTCGTCCAAAATCAACACCTCGGGATTATGAATTAAGGCGGCTGCCAATCCTACTCGTTGCTTATATCCTTTGGAAAGTTGTCCAATGGTTTTATGCGCCTCTGATTCAAGTCTGGTTAGTGATAACGCCTGTTCAACTGCAGATGCAATATTATTTACGTGATGAACCCGTGCAATAAAGGAAAGATACTCCCTTACATACAGATCCGGGTAGAGTGCGTTCTGCTCTGCGAGATAGCCCAATTTTTTACGAACTTCTAAGGATTGCGTAGCAAGGTCCAGTCCGCACATTGTTGCATGTCCCGCTGTAGGCTGCAGATAGCCGGTTAAAATTTTTAAGGTGGTCGATTTTCCAGCTCCATTGGGGCCTAGAAAACCAACAATTTCTCCTTGTTTAACCTGGAAGGAAATATTGTTTACTGCGCGCTGGGTGCCATATTCCTTAATAAGACCGCTTACCTCAATGGACATGCCACGAAGGTAACTCAGAGATCGTCAAATTCGTACAAGGGGTCAATATGTGTGCCGGCAGGCATCTCAAAAACAGGTTTGATCAAACCATCTTTGAGTCCATAAACCCATCCATGTAAATGGGGGAATTGATTTTGCTTCCAGGCTTTTTGAATGATTGAGGTTTTAGCCAGGTTCATGACTTGTTCTTGTACATTCAATTCTACCATTCGATTGACGCGGCTCTCCTCATCTTTAATGTTGTCGATCTCATCCCGATGATAGCGATATACATCTTTGATATTACGAAGCCATTTATTGATGATGCCAAAATTGTGTTGTGTCATCGATGCTTTGACACCCCCACATCCGTAATGTCCACACACAATCACATGTTTTACTTTCAAGTGATGCACGGCATATTCCAGCACCGTTAACAGATTCAGGTCTGTATGTACAACCATGTTTGCCACATTACGGTGTACAAAAATCTCACCGGGTTGTGTGCCCGTGATCTCATTGGCAGGCACCCGGCTATCACTACAGCCAATCCATAGAAATTCGGGGGTTTGAATATGAGCAAGGCGATTAAAATAATCGGGGTCGTCAGCTACTTTCTCGGAAGCCCAGGCTTTATTTTCTAAGAGTAATTTTTCGTAAGCTTTCATAAAATTGGTTTATGCGTTATTAAAGATTGATTTTTTGAAGGGACTTTGTTTGATTTCTACTTTGATGTTTTCCAGTGGAGCATGTTTTTGAAAATCCTCGATAATTTCTAAAATGTCCTGATCAATAAAATCAGCACGGGACACATCAATGATTACATAGGAATTAGCAGGTACTTTTTCCAGACCTTGTTTAAGAATTG
>CAIRNW010000406.1 GCA_903879995.1 uncultured Bacteroidota bacterium | reverse complement strand
ATCGCCGATTTCTGCCGGGAATTAGGTATTGATACGCCTTTCTAAACCAAATGACTATGCCGACGATAACGAAGAAGAAAGTACCCGCCTTGCGCTTTCCTGCGTTTGAGGGGGAGTGGATAAAAAAACGAATAGGCGATTACTACAAAAATCTTAAAACAGGAATGACTCCATATAGAGGCACTGAAGGTTATTTTAAAGGTGAAATTCCATGGATAACTAGTGGAGAGCTAAATTATAATATTGTTTGTACTACAAAGGAGTACATAACAAAAAAAGCAGTTATTGAAACAAACCTGAAAATTTATCCACCATTAACTTTTTTCATTGCAATAACTGGCCTCGAAGCGCCAGGTACAAGAGGTAAATGTGCTCTAAACGGGGTATTTGCTACAACTAATCAATCTTGTATGGCATTTGAAAGCGTACCTGAACTTGAAACTTTATTTCTTTTTTTTTGGTACATAAAATACGGGACATCTCTTTACTTCAAATTTGCACAAGGAACCAAGCAACAAAGTTTTAATAATTCCATTGTTGAAAAATTTGTACTAATCCACCCCTCCCTCCCCGAACAACAAAAAATCGCCGCTTTTCTCTCTGCCATAGATACCCGTATCCAGCAGCTCACCCGCAAGAAAGCCTTGTTGGAGCAATACAAAAAAGGAGTGATGCAGCAGATTTTTTCCCAGCAGATCCGCTTTAAGAATGAGCAGGGAAGAGATTTTCCGGAGTGGGAGGAGAAGCGGCTGGGGGAGGTGGGAAAGGTAGTTATGGGACAGTCTCCTGATTCAGCCTCTTACAATGATAAAGGAAATGGTATTTATCTAATTCAAGGCAATGCAGACCTTTCATGCAATAAAACCGCCCCTCGGGTATGGACTACCCAGCCCACTAAGCAATGTGAAGTTGGTGATATAATTTTGTCAGTTAGAGCACCTGTTGGAGCTGTTGCTTTAAGTATTCATTCAGCCTGCTTAGGTAGGGGTGTTGCGGGCATTAAGACTCACCGGTTTTGCGAGACAGAGTTTATATTTCAATGGCTACTTTGGTTTGAACCAAAATGGGTAAGACTAGAACAAGGGAGTACTTTCACTGCAATAAATGGGAAGGATATCCAAACTCTTAAAGTATATCTCCCCTCTCTCCCCGAACAGCAAAAAATCGCCTCTTTCCTTTCCGCGTTGGATGTTAAAATTGACCAGATGGGGCAGCAGTTGGTGCGGATGCAGGCATTCAAAAAAGGCCTGTTGCAGCAGCTATTTGTGTGAGGGTATGAGGGGTGGGATGGCATTGTGCTGAATTTTTTGTATTTTTGGAAAAATTAAGCTGCACTTATGGAAAAACGTGGAGCACTTGAAATCAGGGTACAGGGGCATAGCGGGAGCCATGAGCTCAGCCCTGACCGGTATGATATCCGCGAGCTCGTGGAGGTGCTGAAGCACGCCGAAGACTTGCTTTTCCCGGGGGCCAAGGGAAGCCGCCCACTCATCTCTTACCGCATTTCAGAGGGTTCGGTAGTACATACTTTGGAAACGTCTTATCAGGCTATCCTTGGGATAGATGCCACGCTACACAAAATTGCGCGCGACAATTATGGGATTGATTTCCTGGAACCGGCAGCAGCCCGTGCGCTTGAGTTTTTTCTTCAGAACGCGCAAAAGCACCACGTAGCCTTTGACCTATCCACTACGATTTCCCAGGGGCCTATTCTTCAAATCAACAGTACAACCCGGTTGACCCGATCTGCCGATATATGGGTGGATGCGGAATTCTATTTCTATGGAAAGATCGTAGATGCCGGCGGAAAGGCGAAGGCGAATATCCATCTGGATACCAAAGAATACGGCCTTTTGACTATTCGCTCCAGCAAAGCACAATTGGAGGCGCTGGAAGAAAATCCGCTGTACAAAAGTTTTGGCATTCGGGCTTCCGGCACTCAGAACCTTCAAACTGGAGAAATCAGCAAAGATTCGCTTACCCTACTTGAAATGATTAACTATGCCCCTTCCTACCAGGAGGACTACATCCAGCCCCTGATTGAGAAAGCTTCTAAAAGCTGGGCAGACGTAGCGGATCCGGATGAGTGGTTACAAAAATTGCGTGGCTATGGAGCTTAATTGCGTCTTGCTGGATACCAGCTT
>CAIRNW010000405.1 GCA_903879995.1 uncultured Bacteroidota bacterium | reverse complement strand
TTGGTTGGTTCGTCCAGCAATAAAAAATTTGCGCGGCTTGTAATTACCTTTGCCAATGCCACTCTTGCTTTTTCGCCTCCACTTAGGACCTTAATTTTTTTATCGACATCATCTCCGCTGAACAAGAAGCAGCCAAGAAGTGATCTTATTTCAAGGTCAGTAAGCTGACAACCGCTGCTTGCCATTTCTTCCAGCAAGGTATGCGTGAGGGTGAGAGATTCTAATTGATGTTGCGCGTAAAAGCTTTGTACTACGTTATGCCCATCAGTTTTTTCACCCCCACCAATTGATTCTGTGCCTGCTAAAATCCGTAGTAAGGTAGATTTACCTTTTCCGTTAGCTCCAATCAACGCGATTTTATCACCACGATTTATCTCTGCTGTAGCTTCACTCATCACCACCAATTCTCCAAATGATTTTTTAACTCCTTTAAGAGTTGCAATAATTTTGCCCGGAGTTTTATCTAAACTAAAGTTGATTTTTAAATTTGGACGAACTAATTGTGCGGGGTCAACTCGCTCCAACTTATCCAGTTTCTTCATCAAGCTTTGTGCCATAGCAGCCTTACTGGCCTTGGCGCGAAATCGTTCTACTAATCTTTCTTGTTGCCGGATATAATCTTGCTGGTTATCGTATGCCTTTTGTTGCAACTCCATCCGAACTGATTTTTCCTTTTCGTAAAAATCATAATTCCCAGAATAAAAATGCAATTCCTCTTGATAGAGCTCAACGATTTTTGTAACCATTCGGTTTAAAAAATATTTATCATGGCTTACTATTACTACAGCGCCAGCATAATGCAATAAATATTTTTCTAACCACTCAATGGAAGGTAGATCCAGGTGATTGGTCGGTTCATCCAACAGCAGTAAATCAGGTTTTGCCAGAATCATTTTTGCTAACAAAACTCGCATTCTCCACCCCCCACTAAACTCCTGGTAGGGTCTATCCAAGTCGGAGGGTGAAAATCCCAATCCTTGCAAAACCTCTGCCGTCCGATGATGAATGGTGTACCCATCTGCCATTTCCAATTGATGAAGTTTATCTGTGTAGGACTCCAGTAATTTTTCATCTCCAGTTTGTTCCAGCTCTTTCCCCAGCCATTCAATTTCCTGTTCAAGCTTTAAAATAGCTTCAAAAGCCTGTAAGGCAACTTTTAAAATACTGTCCGCTGTATTAAAGCTCAATAAATCTTGATGTAAATACCCAATGCTGGTACTTCTGCTACGCTCAACACTTCCTGAGGAGGGCTGGTAATCTCCGACCAAAAGTTTTAGAAGTGTTGATTTCCCGGTTCCATTATACCCGATCAAACCTATTCGCTCACCGGGTTGTATATGCCAGGTGGCATCGGCTACAATTAATCGAGCACCAAATTCAAAAGTAACTTGTTGTAATCCTGCTAGCATAAATCGGCGCAAATGTATGACTTAAGAAGGGGAGCCAACTATTTTGATCTAATTTTGTTGTTTAAGTTATGTTTCGCTTCCTCCTACTCATTTTAATTACTGCTCTACCATTTTTTGGGAATTCACAACAACGGTTTACGCTGAATGGGTATGTCCGCGACTCTGTTACCGGAGAATCAATCAGCGGCGTTAGTATAAAGGTGATGGGGTTGGGTGCTACAACCCTGAGTAACTCGTATGGATTCTACGCGGTTACACTTCCAACGGGGCAGTATGAATTTATAATTTCACATGTGTCTTATACAACTCGTAGCTTTTCTGTGTTGTTAGACAAGGAATCCTCTTTTAATATTTTACTTACTCCGCGTAGTGCAGGAATGCAAGAGGTAGTAGTTTTTAGCAAACGACGAGATCAGCATATTCGTTCTAGCCAATCAGGCAGGATCGATTTATCAATCCAGCAAATCAAAAAAGTGCCCGCCATTTTTGGAGAAGTTGATATTTTAAAAACATTCCAATTGATGCCAGGTGTACGAAATGCAGGGGAGGGCAATACTGGATTTTATGTAAGAGGAGGGGGGCCTGATCAAAATCTAATTTTATTAGATGATGCCATTGTTTACAATACGGGTCACTTATTTGGTTTTTTTTCTGTTTTCAATGGGGATGCCATTCGAAATGCCACCCTGATTAAAGGAGGGATGCCCGCTCAATATGGAGGACGACTTTCGTCTGTTTTGGATATTTCAATGAAGGAAGGAAATCTTTATAAATACCAGTTTGAAGGAGGGGTAGGTTTGATTGCTTCAAGATTTTCTGCCGAGGGGCCCATTGAAAAAGGGATTTCTTCCTTTATGATATCGGGTAGACGCACGTATATCGATGCATTATTAAAACCATTTGTTTCAAAAGAGAGTAGTTTTTATGGATCGGGCTATTATTTTTATGATTTAAATGCCAAGTTTAATCATCGTTTTTCGAAAAAAGATCGACTTTTTATAAGTAGTTATTTTGGAAGAGATGTATTTGATTTTGCTAATGCAAAACGCTCCTTTCGTACAAATGTGCCTTGGGGGAATGCCACCGGGTCAATTCGATGGAACCATGTATTTGGCCCTCGTTTATTCTCCAACACTACGTTTGTATTAAATGACTACCGATTTCAGTTTAATGCTACCCAAGAAAGATTCAACTTGTCACTCCGTTCTGGAATACGTGATGTTGGAATAAAATCAGATTTTGATTATTACCCATCAGCAAATCATCGAATTAAAGCAGGATTTTTGATAACACATCATCGTTTTTTACCTAATGTTTTCTCAGGCAGTCAGGATTCAGTTCAATTCAAGCCTAATGGGCAGAATGAAAAATACGCATTAGAAAAGGGACTGTATTTACAAGATGATTGGCAAGCCTCTGCTAAGCTTCAAATTCAACTAGGATTGCGATGGAGCCAGTTTACACAAGTTGGACCATTTACTAAATACATAACTGATATCAATGGGAATCGGGTGGATAGTACAGTTTTTTCAAAAAATAAAAATGTGGTCTCCTATCATGGTTTCGAGCCACGTCTATCAGTACGCTATTTGATTTCCAATAATTTTTCTTTAAAAAGTTCTTTATCTCGAAATATACAATACATCCATCTGGTTTCAAATGCAGGTTCAACCTTGCCAACTGATTTATGGGTACCCAGCACCTATTTTGTTAAACCACAAATTAGCTGGTTGGCCACCATAGGCCTTTTCAGAAATTTTGCTGATAATCAATTTGAAACTTCAATGGAGCTGTATTTTAAGGATATGCAGCAGCAAATTGAATATCGCGAAGGATATACTCCCTCTTTGTCAGACCCAGAAACAGAATTTGTATTTGGTAAAGGCTGGAGTTATGGAGCAGAGTTTTTTATCAATAAAGTAAGAGGGCAAACTACAGGATGGATAGGGTACACCCTTTCCTGGACTTGGCGAAAATTTCCAGCTATTAACCAGGGATTACGTTATCCTGCCCGTTATGACAGACGCCATGATTTATCTTTTGTATTGAATAGATCGCTGAATAAAAAATGGCAGCTAGGGAGTGTTTTTGTGTATGGGACTGGAAATGCAATGACATTGCCTGAGCGCTTTTATATCATGAATGGCGTTTTGACACAGGAATTCAGTCGAATTAATCAATATCGTATGAAATCCTATCATCGATTGGATTTGTCACTCACTTACCAGCCTTCGGATCAAGTGGGACGTAAATTAAAAAGTCAATGGGTTTTTAGCATCTATAACCTATATAGCCGTCTCAATCCTTATTTTATCTATTATGATCAGCAAGGAAGTTTGCAAACGGGGAGTCTCATTATCACGGCCAAGCAAGTTTCACTTTTCCCGATCATTCCTGCCGTAACCTGGAATTATAAGCTATAATTTTTTTTCAGGCTCGTATATGAATCGGACCATTGCATTTCGCTTATCGTCTGCAGTGAGATATAATTGATATCTCTCTTTCCCAGCTTTGATGATCATAAGAGCCGTATTGGGAGGTATTGTTCCTAAATTTTCTCCCACCATTACTACTTCTTGTATTTTTCTTTTTGCATCAACTGCTACTTGAATTGGAATTGCCTGTGCTCTCAACATTTGACGGTAAACAAGAGGACGATTATTAACGTATACAGAAATGGTATCGCCATCAATTTGCCCATTGTCAAAAAATTCAATTTCAGCGGTACAACTATCAAGTTTAATCTCACGAACAAGAACATTCGTTTTATTTTGTATGGTAGGGAGAGTATTGTTCTTTTTTTCAGGTTTGGTAAGTCGATTAAGAACAATGGTGCCCGGATCACAAGTTGTTTTTCCATCTGTTGCTTTGTCAGCTGGTGATATCCAAGCGCCTCTGATTTGTTCATCCGCAATTGTATTCCCGCCTCTGTGGTAGGTTAGCGTATATTTTTTTCGACAAGGAACACAATCTTGTTTTATTTTAAAGTCAACTATAGCACCTTCCTCCAAGATTAATCGGTTGCTATCTTTTAGAAAAGTTCCAACAATGACTTTTTTAATATAGTTGGATGAATCTGAGATATGAAGGGCAGTCCCAGTTATAATCCCAGCTGAATCCGTAAGATCAAACTGAATAGTATAGGTTGGAAAGCATCCACTTGGGGCCATCACAAGCCGGCCAGCCCATTTTCCATTTAAGTCTTGCCCAGCTGTAAAAAGCGGAAACAAAACCAGTAAAAATAAACGCATACGCATGGGTAGTCGAAGGTAAGACTAAATAGAACTGACTACTTATTTTTCATACCGAAATCGAACTACCGCATTCTTTTGTTCTGTAGAGGTTAGTTGAACACGGAACCGTTGGTTACCGGCTTCTACAATCATAAGGGCCGTGTTGGGGGGGATTTTTCCTAAATTTTCTGCTACCATGGTTAGCTCCTGGATATCATTTTGGTTATCCATTTCCAGCGTTAGCGTAAGTGGAGTAGTGGATAATCGTCTTTTGGAGAGGGCTAGTTTATTATTTAAATACACGGTGATGGTATCTCCATCAATCTCACCATTGTCAAATAAATAAACTTGGACTTGAGGATTTTTTACAGTTATAACCTGAATTAAATCATTGAATCGATTATTATTGACAGAAGAGATAAATGCTTTTTTTTCTACTAAGCTACTCTTTTGCTGCTCCTGTGTAGTTGAATCATTTTTTTGTGTTGTGTTAGGCGATAGTAGCGCTTTATTCGGGTTCTCATTCGATGATTGATCTGCTGTAGCTGGTTTACGAGATACAGGAGCTTCGTTAATGATCACCTTCTTGGCAGTTGTTTTTTGTAAGAAAGGTTCTGAATAAAAATCGGAGGAATTTACTCGTCGCAGATATACTTTTCCGCCCCCACAGTCTGCACCTTTTTTTATTCCCTCTGAATTAAATTCGTATTTACTTGTAAAACTCCCCTCCAAATACTCTTCGCGTCCAGATTTTGAATACTCCAAATTATAATTCATCAAGCAGGTTACGGATTCCTCCGCATTCTTAATTTCAACCGTTTTTAATTCTTGAATTAGAAGAAGCTTATTGAAGTTATTCCAGCGACCATTCATGGACGATTTAGCATAAAACACAGTGCTTTGGTAGGAATAGGAAAATCCGGTAACAGAAGCCCCTACTTTTTTTATCTGAAATTCAACTTTATACTGGCTAAAATCCTTTGTTATAAAATACCCTTTCCAAATACCGGTAAGATCCTGTCCGTAAGTTGCGGTTGGAAGTAAAAAAGCAAATAATAGTAAAGGGTTTGTGTTTCTGAAGAACATAGAGATTGCAAATATAAAAATAGGCGGTATCTTTTAGTTCTACCCTTGTTTTCAGGGGCAATTTTAACATCCCATTTTAGCCCGTGGTTTACCCTTAAAATATGCTATTTTTGTTTTCTTTTTTTGGTAACAAACAATGATAAAAGTAACATTTCCAGACGGTGCCGTTCGGTCCTATGACAAGGGAGTCACTCCTTTTGAGATTGCCCGTAGTATAGCAGAGGGTCTTTCAAAAAAAGTTTTAGCTGCTCAAGTCAATGGTGTAGTTACGGATGCCAATCATCCAATTGAAGAGGATGCTGCGCTACAATTGTTAACTTGGAATGATCCCACCGGAAAATCTACATTTTGGCACTCTTCTGCACATTTAATGGCAGAGGCAGTTGAATCAATTTTTCCAGGAGTTAAATTCTGGGTGGGCCCGGCCGTAGAAAACGGGTTTTATTATGACATGGATCTTGGAGACCGGAAAATGTCTGAGGAGGACCTGGTATCCTTGGAAAAGAAAATGAATGAGTTGGCCAAGAAAAACAGTGCGTTCATCCGAAAGAAAATAGCCAAGTCCGATGCCATAAAATATTTTACTGAAAAAGGGGATGAGTATAAATTGGACTTGCTGGCTGGATTACAAGATGGGGAAATTACTTTTTATACGCAAGGAGATTTTACTGATTTATGTCGTGGTCCTCATATTCCCAATACTTCCTTTATTAAGGCTATAAAGCTAACCAGTATTGCAGGTGCTTACTGGAAGGGAAACGAGAAAAACAAAATGCTCACTCGTGTTTATGGAGTTACATTTCCTTCACAAAAGGAACTGGATGAGTATTTAGCTATGCTTGAGGAGGCAAAAAAAAGAGATCATCGTAAACTAGGAAAAGAATTAGGAATCTATACCATGGATGATGATGTGGGGCCTGGCTTGCCTTTGTGGCTTCCAAACGGGACTATCATTATTGAGGAATTAGAAAAATTAGCTAAAGAAACGGAGCAAGCTGCAGGATACAAAAGGGTAGTGACACCCCATATCGCGAAGGAAAGTATGTATCTAACTAGTGGTCACCTTCCTTATTATGCTGATAGCATGTTTCCTCCCATGGAGATGGATGGTGAAAAGTATTATTTGAAAGCCATGAACTGTCCGCATCACCATAAAATATTTGATGCAGAACCAAAAAGTTACAAAGATCTTCCTTACCGGATTGCTGAATATGGTACATGTTATCGATATGAACAGAGTGGAGAGTTATTTGGATTAATGCGTGTTCGATGTTTACACATGAACGATGCGCATATTTATTGCAGTAGGGACCAATTTTTCGAGGAGTTCCGCGCTGTAAACGAAATGTATCTCAAGTATTTTCAAATCTTTGGTATCCAGAAATACGTAATGCGACTGAGCTTGCATGATCCCTCAAAACTGGGCCAGAAATATGTGAATGAACCGGCACTTTGGCAAGAAACTGAGGCGATGGTAAGAAAAGTTTTAATTGACACAGGAACTCCCTTTGTTGAAGTACAAGACGAGGCCGCTTTTTATGGACCAAAGATTGATGTTCAGATTTGGAGCACCATAGGACGTGAGTTTACTTTAGCAACCAATCAGGTAGACTTTAATTCCGGACTTAAATTCAAGTTATCTTATACGAATAGTGTCAATGAGTCGGAGGTACCGCTTATTATTCATAGAGCTCCCTTGGGTACACATGAACGTTTTATTGGATTTTTGCTAGAGCATTACGCCGGTCGTTTTCCACTTTGGTTGTCTCCTTTGCAGGTAAAAGTTTTGCCTATCAGTGATAAGTTTATGCCCTATGCAAACCAAGTAGAGCAGACATTAAAAGAGTTAGGCATACGTGTTGAGGTAGATGATCGAAATGAAAAGATCGGTAAAAAAATCAGGGATACAGAGCTTTCCAAGACCCCATTTATGCTTGTTGTTGGTGAGAAAGAAATGATGGAAAATAGCGTATCGGTTCGCCGGCAGGGCCTGGGAGATCAGGGAATGCAAACCCTAGAGAACTTCAAAAATCAAATTAGGGACGAAATTCAGTCCCGGAAAGGTTAAAAATTATAATTTAGTCACCTAAAACCCTTCAATGACAGCACCACAGAAACCCGGAGGCGGATTTAATCGCCCACCCGGAAGCGGTCCAAGACCCTTTCAAGGACCGGGAGGAAATCGTTTCAGAGGTAAAATGCCTCCCAGAAAAGAAGCAGAACATCGAATTAATCATTTTATAAGAGCGCAGCAAGTCAGATTAGTAGGGGACAATGTTGAAGTTGGAATATATTCACTTCAAGACGCCTTGCGTCAATCACAGGAACAAGGCTTAGACCTGGTTGAGATATCACCAAACGTAGATCCACCAGTTTGCAAGATCATCGACTATAATAAATTTCTCTACGACAAGAAGAAAAAGGAAAAGGAAATGAAGGCCAAAAGCAAGGCCTCAGAGGTAAAGGAAATTCGATTTACCCCCAATACGGATGATCATGATTTTGATTTCAAAGCAAAACACGCCATTGAGTTTCTAAAGGAAGGGAATAAAGTGAAGGCCTATGTTCAGTTTAAAGGCCGTTCCATTCAATTCCAAGACAGAGGACAATTACTTCTCTTGAAATTTGCGGAACGTCTTGCTGAAATTGGTGTCTTAGAGAATATGCCAAAAATGGAAGGCAGAAGAATGCTTGCCATGTTTGCTCCAAAAGGAAAGAAAAAATAAAATCAACCCATATGAGTACTTTTAAAACACAGTTTTTGGGCTGTGTATGCAGTTTCTTGCTCTTCACGGCGCAAGCACAGCAACCAGTCCCATCACCTGCAAATGCGCAACGTCCTGATACAACAAGACGAGCGCCGGGAATGCCACCTGCAGTTTCAACAGCACCAAAACCTTATAAAGAGGTGATTACGGCTAAGGCTGAAACTAGCAAGGGAATATTTTGGGTTCATAAAGTAGAGGATCGTTACTTTTTTGAAATACCTGATTCCTTGATGCAACGTGATATGTTAGTAGTGAATAGGATTTCTCAAGCCCCTGCTGGGTTGAGAAGTGGGGGAAGTTTTTTTGGATACGCGGGTGATCAGATTGGTCAGAACGTAGTTCGCTTTGAAAAAGGTCCACGTAACCGAATCTTTCTTCGTACGATTTCTTTTGCTGAATATGCAAAGGATTCCACCTCGCCCATGTTCACCACTGTTTCAAAATCGAATGTTCAACCGATTGTTCAATCATTTGACATCAAGGCATTTGGTAAAGATTCTTCCACTTCGGTAATTGATGTTACCGATTTCATTAGTGGGGATAATGATGTCTTGCATTTTGGTTCGTCCTTAAAATCCTCTCTTCGTATAGCAGCGCTGCAGGCAGATAAATCGTATGTGGTTGCTGTAAAGGCTTATCCAATTAATGTGGAAATTAAAGCCATTAAAACATACGGAAGAGGGCCCTCTTTACCCTCGGGTCCTGGCGGTGGAATGATGCAAGGTGGTGGCGGCGGTGGCAACATGACTATGGAACTTAATAGCTCCATAGTGATCCTGCCAAAAACTCCCATGCAGGCGCGTTACTTTGACCCTCGTGTAGGATTTTTTGCAATTGGATACACTGACTTCGATGCAAATCCGCAAGGTGTAAAAAACATTTCCCTCGTTAAGCGTTGGAGATTAGAACCAAAACCTGCTGACATTGAGAAATATAACAAAGGCGAATTGGTAGAGCCTGTCAAACCTATCATATTTTATATTGATCCGGCTACACCTGAAAAGTGGGTTCCTTATTTAATTCAAGGAGTGAATGATTGGCAAGTGGCTTTTGAAAAAGCAGGGTTTAAAAATGCAATTTTTGCCAAACGCGCACCCACTAAATCGGAGGATAGCACTTGGAGTCTTGATGATGCCAGAAATTCTGCTATTGTTTACAAGCCTTCAGATATTCCTAATGCAAGTGGGCCCAGTATCTCGGATCCACGTAGTGGTGAGATCATGGAAAGTCATATCAACTGGTATCACAATGTTATGCAGTTACTTCGTAATTGGTACATGATCCAATGTGCTCCCAATGACCCCAGAGCTCGTCAACTACAGTTTCCTGATTCATTGATGGGTGAATTGATTCGATTTGTGTCTTCTCACGAAGTGGGGCATACCTTAGGATTGCGACACAATTATGGTTCTAGTTCAACAGTACCTGTAGAAAATTTGCGGAATAAAGCTTGGGTTGAAGCCAATGGTCATACCCCTTCCATAATGGATTATGCACGTTTTAATTATGTTGCTCAACCCGAGGATAATATTACAACAGCCGGATTATTTCCTCGTATTGGAGATTATGATAAATGGGCTATTGAATGGGGCTACCGATTATTCCCGTCTTATAAAAGTCCAGAAGCGGAGCTGTCAAAATTGAATGGATGGGTAATCGAAAAGTTGAAAGACAATCGTCTATGGTTCGGAACAGAAACAAATCCAGATGATCCACGTTCACAAAGCGAGCAGGTAGGGGATGATGCCATGAAGGGAAGCTATTATGGTATTAAAAACCTACAACGCATTGTTCCAAATATTCAAAACTGGACCCGTGAGGCTAATGAGGATTTTGAAGGCATGAAAACAATTTACCAAGAAGTGGTGTCTCAGTTTGCTCGTTATAATGGTCATGTTGCCAAGTACATTGGTGGAATTATGGAAACTCCTAAAACACAGGAGCAGACAGGTCCGGTGTATGAATTGGTAAGTAAAGCAAAGCAAAAAGAAGCGCTTGAGTTTTTACAAAAGCAATTATTCAATACTCCCACTTGGCTTTTGGATCAGCAGATTTTTGATAAAACTGGTCAGAGTGGTTTGACTATTGTGGGTTCAGTTCAAGATAACATCCTGAATCGAATCATGAGTACCAGGACCCTTACTAAACTGGTAGAGGCTGAAGCTGCAGCTGGTAAAAAAGCATATGGAATCTTAGAGTATATGGGAGATGTTAAGGCAGGTGTTTGGTCGGAGCTTGTAACGAAGAAGCCAATTGATGTATATCGTAGAAATCTTCAGAAAACATATGTTAACACCTTGATTAATATTTTAAATCCACCTGCTGTTTCAACAGCATCTTTTGGAGGTGGTTTTGGCCCTGCTGCTCCCAGTCTTGTAAGTGCTGAAAAGTCTGATGTTAGAACAGTAGTAAAGTCACACCTTCAACGTTTAAAAGCTGAGGCAAATACTGCAGCCGGACTTTATACGGACACAATGAGTAAGATTCATTTGCAAGATATTATTGATAGAATATCTAAAGCATTGGATCCTAAGTAAATAATAGCTTTATTTAATTTTAAAAACCAGGCTCGAGTTAAAAGAGCCTGGTTTTTTTGTTTATAAGTAGGAAACTTTAGCATAACTTTGCAGCCCATTGCCGAAGAGGTTCGAAAAAGGTCCCCCTGTGGGGAATGCCTCAAGGGTTAAACATTAATACTATTACCGATGCCAAAGGTAAAAACCAATTCTAGTGCCAAAAAACGCTTTAAAGTGACTGGTACTGGAAAGATCATGCACCAAAAGAGTTTTAAACGTCACATTCTTACTAAAAAGTCTAAAAAAAGAAAGCGTAACATGCGACTGGATGGAACGGTTGCCAAATCTCATGTTGATTTCGTAAAACGCTTACTCAGACTCAAGTAATCCACTCTTTTATTCATCATTAATTTCTGAATTATGCCACGTTCAAAAAATGCCGTCGCTTCAAAAGCAAGACGTAAAAAAATATTAAAGCAAGCCAAAGGTTATTACGGTAAGCGTAAAAACGTATTAACAGTTGCTAAAAATGTTGTAGAAAAAGGTATGACCTACATGTTTGTGGGTCGTAAATTGAAAAAGCGTGAATATCGTTCTTTATGGATTGCTCGTATCAATGCAGCAGTTCGTGAAGAGGGTATGACTTATTCTGTGTTTATCAAAAAACTCCAGGAAAAGGGTATCGAATTGGATCGAAAAGTACTTGCAGATTTAGCTATGAATAACCCTGAAACGTTCAAGGGTTTGGTGAGTTCTGTTAAGTAACAATCGAGTTCGTTACTAAATTATAAAAGGGCCATTGGCCCTTTTTTTATGCTTGCTGGGGAGAAAGAATGACTAGCATTGTATAGATAACCCCAGGGAGCCAGAATAAAAGTGTAAGTAAAAGACTAATCCAAAATCGCGAATTGATTTGCCCCTCCTTTAAAAAAACAGCAAGAGGGGGAACTAAAACAGCCAAGATTAATAATAGCGCTAATTCAGTTTTTTCCGCTTCAACCTGTTTGCGAATCAGTTTTCTAATAGCTCCAATCTTAACTTTTTGCTCTGGACGAAATGAGGATTTTAACTGAGAGTTATTTTTTTTACTTTCAATAGAAAGGGATGGCGCTGCTGGATAAGAGGCAAATGCGCCACTGATACAGAATAGGAGCAAAAAGCAAAATAGTATAGGACGCATGATGTGCATCACATAATATCCATTGCCTTAACAAAAGCAGTGGTCTGGAAGGGGAGAATTAGGGTAAGCCATTCCCAGTGTGCAGCAATAGCCCACAGTAAAGCAGCGGTTGAAGCAAAGAATACTAACCACCAGATACCTTTATTCTTTTTTGTCTGTTCCATTTTTTGATTTTGTGCAAAATTATAACCTCTCAATCAATTACTAAAATCAAAGCTGAAAATCTATACTTGAATTGTTGATTTTCATTATTTTCGTAATGTGTTTCGTACACACATTAGCTTGATTGCCTAACGATTGTGCCCCGCCTGCAATTCAATATAAAATTTCGCACCCAATTCGGGCAAGAACTCCAGGTAATGGGGAACTGCGCTGTATTGGGCCAATTAAATCAAGAGGAAGCAATTCCTATGATTTTTTTAGACGAAGAAACCTGGCAGTTGGAAATAGAAATTCCGCTTCGTGGTAAAACTACCCAGTTACAGTATAAATATGTACTTAAAAATCAAGATGGGTCCTTGAGATCAGAGTGGGGCAATGATAGGGTTATCACGCTTACTTCCTCTACCTCTTCTTGTGTCTTATATGACACCTGGAATCATGCTGGCGATTTTGAAAACGCTTTCTTCACCACACCCTTTCAGGAAGTACTTTTACCCAAGCGCAAGGTTGTTTCAAAAAAAAGTGTAACGGGTTCTCATACATTTCGTGTAAAAGCCCCTTTGCTGTTGGCGCATCAGCAGGTTTGCCTTTTGGGGGATGTAGCATCTTTGCATAACTGGTCAACGGCTGCCCCAATTTTATTACAGAAAAAGAAGAATTGGTGGGAAATTGCTGTAGAACTTAAGGATGAACAGTTTCCTATTTCCTATAAATATGGCGTTTGGGATTCCTCAAAGAAGCAATTTGTTCAGTTCGAGGAAGGGGAGAACAGAGTACTTCCAATTTTACTGCAAAATCAAAAAAGCTGTTATTATATCCAGGATGGTTTTATAAAGCTACCCAACACAACTTGGCGAGGAGCGGGGGTATCTATTCCAGTATTTAGTTTACGAACACAGCAAAGTTTTGGTATCGGTGAGTTTACTGATATAAAAAAATTAGCTGATTGGTCACAGGCAGCTGGATTACGTTTGATTCAGTTGCTGCCTATCAATGATACCATTGCAACTCAAACCTGGCAAGATTCATACCCCTATGCAGCCATCTCTGCTTTTGCGTTGCATCCCATCTACATTAATCTAGCAGCCGTTGCGGGAACCAAGCATGCAGTGCTCTTAAGGCCACTTCGAAAAGTTCAGGAACAGCTGAATAGTAAGAAGGCAATAGATTACGAAGCCGTCATACGCGTCAAACTAGAAACTTTACGAAAGCTATTTGATGCACAGGGGGCCGATACTATTTTAGATCCTGTATTTCAACAATTTTTTCAAGACAATAAGCACTGGCTAAAACCCTATGCAGCTTTTTGTTACTATCGAGACCAGTTTGGTACCACACAGTTTGAGAATTGGCCTATCGCATCCTCATATTCTGCTACAGAAACAGATCAGCTTTTTAAAAGTGTTGCTACTCGAACCAAAGTTTTATTTTATGCGTTTGTGCAATTCCATTTACACCTACAACTAAAGGAAGCTGTATCTTATACGCACCAAAAAGGTTTAGTACTAAAAGGTGATATACCCATTGGAATATACAGATATGGGGTAGATGCATGGGTTGATCCAAGTTTGTATAATATGGATTGGCAAGCGGGGGCTCCACCCGATGATTTTACTGCAATTGGCCAAAACTGGGGATTTCCAACCTATAATTGGAAAAAAATGCAGCAAGATGGATTTGCTTGGTGGAAGCAGCGTTTTGAACAAATGAGCTATTATTTTGACACCTTTCGGATCGATCATATTCTAGGGTTCTTTAGGATATGGAGTATTCCAACCAATGCCACACAAGGTGTACTTGGAAGATTTGTGCCTTGTCTTCCCATTTCAAAAGCAGAATTTCAACAGCGTGGTGTCCATATAGATTATACGCGTTACTGCAAGCCTTATATAAATGAAGAAGTACTGCTGGAGCTTTTTGGTCAACACCAGTTTCAAGTAAAAGAACAATTTTTAGTTAAAGGGTCAGCAGGCAACTGGGAGTTTTCATCTTTGTATGACTCACAATTAAAAATTGAGCAATATTTTGATGCTTTTCCAAAAGATCCAGTAATGGATCGACTGAAGGCTGGGTTATTAGAGCTGCATGCAAATGTTTTACTTTTTGAAGAACCAAATTCAAATGGAAATGAATTTCATTTTCGAATTGGCATTGAAAAAACTTGGTCATTCCGACAGCTAGATGCTGGGGTAAAGAATGTGCTTTTAGAGTTATATCATGACTATTTTTATCGCCGTCAAGATCATCATTGGTTACAAGAGGCCATGCATAAACTGCCTTTTTTAAAAGAGGCTACGAATATGTTGATTTGTGGCGAAGATTTAGGCATGGTACCGCATTGTGTACCTGATGTGATGCAACAAACCGGAATTTTAAGTTTGGAAATACAACGTATGCCTAAAGATCCATCTCAGGCATTCTTTAATCCAGCACAAGCTCCTTATTTATCTGTAGTAACACCCTCCACACATGATATGAGCACAGTGCGGGGCTGGTGGGAGGAAAATCGAGATCGCACGCAATATTTTTATAATCAAATCATGGAGCAATGGGGGGAGGCTCCCCAATTTTGTGAAGCATGGATTAACCGGGCTATTATTATGCAGCACTTGAGATCGCCCGCTATGTGGAGTATTTTTCAATTGCAGGACTTATTAGGAATGAGTGAATCCGTTCGTCGGATGGATCCCCGCGAAGAACGCATTAACGATCCCGCGAATCCCAAACATTATTGGCAGTACCGTCTTCATATGAACCTGGAAGATTTAATTGAGAATCGAGAATTTACATCGCTCGTACGTCAATCAATTACAGATGCTGGTAGAATCCAGTAATTATCTTCGTGCAAAGCATTTTATGCAGTTACGTTATTGGACACATGAATTAAGATTTCGCCATCCCTTTACCATATCAAAAGGTACAAAAACGCATCAACCCACATTGATAGTTGAATTACAAATTGGTAATTGGCGTGGATATGGTGAAGCGCCTGCCATTGCTTATTACCATGTTACGCTAGAGAATTTAGTGGAGACCTTAGAAAAAAATAAAGCGTCAATCGAGCGGTTTGCCTTTACAGATCCTGAACGGTTCTGGCATTTTTTGCATCACTTACTTCCAGGTCAGTCCTTTTTAATTTGTGCATTGGATATGGCAGGCTGGGACCTCTATGCAAAAAGAAAAGGATTACCACTTTTCAAGACGTGGGGTGGCGCTGGAAGCGCAGGCCCTCTAACTGATTTTACAATAGGCATGGATACGCCCGACCAAATGCTTATTAAGATGCAAGAAAGGCCTTGGCCTATTTATAAAATTAAAGTAGGCTCTCCTGAGGATTTATCAATATTAGAAAAACTTCGAGCTTGTACTTCGGCGCCATTCAGAGTTGATGCAAATGCTGGTTGGAGTTTCGAGACAGCGGTACAGCTAATTCCACAACTATCAGCATTAGGTGTTGAATTGGTAGAACAACCCCTGCCAAAAGATAACTGGGAGGAGATGATAAAACTGAAATCCCTCTCTTCTTTGCCTTTAATTGCTGACGAATCATGCGTTGCTGAAAAAGATGTGGAAGCCTGTGCAACTTGTTTTGATGGCATTAATATTAAACTCACTAAATGCGGCGGTATCACACCTGCTCGACGTATGATCAATCATGCTCGTGTGTTGGGATTAAAAGTTATGCTGGGAAGTATGAATGAGTCAACAATTGGTTCGGCTGCAATAGGCCATTTGAAAGAGTGGGTCGATTATTTAGATATGGACGGGCCGCTTTTGTTAGCGGAGGACCTATCCAGTGGTATTTCTTACCAAAATGGACATATTTTTTTGCCAAATCAAGCAGGCTTGGGAGTTGCTTATGAGGGGGTTCACAAAAATGAACAATAACATTACAAGAATTGTTGTAGGATTACTTATAAATCACAGACATGGCCTGGAGAGATCAACAAGCTTTTATTGAAGCCTTAGAAAAAAACGGAGAACTGATTCGGATTTCAACTTATGTAAATCCGCATTTAGAAATTGCTGAGATTACTGACCGAATTAGTAAATCTGGAGGTGGAGGTAAAGCCCTTTTGTTTGAGAATACTGGTACTGACTTTCCGGTTTTAATGAACGCTTATGGCAGTGAAAAAAGGATGTGCATGGCACTAGGGGTTGATTCATTGGATGCCATTGCGCGTGAAATCGAAGACTTGTTTAAGCTACTTGCCTCTCCTAAAGAAAATATATTGGACAAACTTCGTTTGCTTCCAAAGCTTGGCCAATTTGCCAGCTGGATGCCCAAAATTTTAAGTGGCAAAGGAGCTTGTCAGGAGACAATAATTTTGAATCCGGACCTAAACAAAATTCCTGTTTTAACATGTTGGCCAAAGGACGGCGGGCCATTTATCACATTACCTGTGATTCATACAAAGGATCCTGATACCAACAGCAGAAACGTAGGAATGTACCGTATGCAGGTGTTTGGACCTTCTTTAACTGGCATGCACTGGCATAAGCATAAAGTCAGTGCCAAACACTTTAATGCTTACAAGAAAGCCGGTATTAAAATGCCAGTTGCAGTTTCTTTAGGGGGTGACCCTGTTTATGCGTACAGTGCAACAGCTCCATTACCTGAGAATGTTGATGAATACATGTTAGCTGGATTTCTTCGGAAAAAAAAGGTGGAATTGGTTCGGTGTATCACACAACCTGATATCGAGGTTCCAGC
>CAIRNW010000404.1 GCA_903879995.1 uncultured Bacteroidota bacterium | reverse complement strand
TATTCACCGGTGCGCATGGAATTACTACAACAGGACTATCTGCAACTGGTACAACGCCTGAGGGACTGATAACTGCAAATGTAGCAAGAGTTTTTTTCAATTGAGCATCTGTTTTTAAGGGAAAGGCTAAAAATATGGCATAGGTTAAGGAAAGGAGTTTAAAGAAACAGTTGGGGCAAGGCTCAGCTTTAGGGTTTCCTGGCTAGCACCAATAGGGAACCACCCATGGGGAAGGTGATCCCCAGCTTGAGGAGGATCAGTTCCAGGGACATCACCGCTTCTAAGCTGCGATTGAGCCAGGTGGTCAAACGAAACTCGACCATGGGGTCATAGTCAGTGTCTTGGGCTCGGCGTCGAGCCATCACCATCATCGGCAGTAGGAGACTGACAAAGGACGTTACATACTCAACCTCTAGCCCAACCGACCGCAGCTTACGCAGCAATTCACGGCGGGAATATCTCCGCACATGGCAGGCTTGCTCGTCTACCCTAGACCAGAGCCAGGTATGCTGGGGCACCGTAATTAGTAAGTGTCCCCGGTGGGTTAGGGCATGGGCTAAGTTTTCTAAGACCAGCACATCTTCATCAATATGTTCGAGTACATCAAAGGCGCCTATTACTTGGTAGCGCTGATGATCTTGCAACAGGCGAGCATCAAGTTGGGTAAAGGTGGCGGTGGGAATGCGTTGACGGGCAAAGACCAATCCTTCTTCGAAAAATTCAGACCCATACAGGGTAGCTTGGGGATAGCTCTGACGAATGGCTTCCAACACGTAACCCGTACCACAGCCCACCTCTAGCAAGGTTTGGAAGACTGGAATTTTGTGTTGCAGGATCCACAACAAGACCCGGTTGCGGGCGCAAAACCACCAATGGCTGGCTTCAGCCGCTGCTAGGGGAGCGAAGGATTCAACGGCGAATGGGGTAGGGTTGGTAGTCATGGGGTAAGAGAGAGTCGGAAAGCTAGAAAATCTAGTATCATCAAGGCTAAAACTTTTTCTTGCGGAAAACAAATTGCTTCAACAGCAGCGATTAGATCGAAGTATCCTTTCCATGGAATATAGTTGGATTGAACAATTGCAACTTTTTTCATGGAATTACACCTTTATGGAAATAATATAGGATGAATATCATAAGGTGAAGAATTTTTAGCAGGCGATGGCTCCAAGGAACAAATCAAGATGACCTCTCCAAATTGTGATTCCAACGATATCAGAAAAAACGGACAGAGAAGGTTAAAACAAAGTTATTAATGCAAGAACTCTGGTCGTTAATTTAGCGATACCCCCTGGATAGGTCTGCTCCAAGTAGGTAAACCTCAAGCTCCCACTGCCTTCCATCTCCTAGAAGGTGGTGAAATAACAGTGACTGGCTGGGACTCGAAATGAGCGTAATCTCCCTAATCCTCTTGTCCTAAACCGCCATTAACTGCTTGCTCACCCCCTGCATCAGCGGGTAGAGCCACATACTCCATCCCTCGGCTAAGTTGATGCATACCCATAATGGTCAAAAGTTACTGATTGGGACAACTTAGCAAACGTTGATGATCTTGATGAATCATAAAGACCCTTGAAAAACCTAGGTTTTTTGCCCTATCACAGGCGGCTTTGTCACTCAGCACGATATTCCATGAATCCGAATCATAGTTAGCCATGGCAAAGTAGGGAGTATTATCGCAGTTATTAACCTCATCCCGTACTCCATTCAGCAGCGGTATGCCAAGAACGGCTGGAATATGAAAAGGTTTAACCCAACAATTTCGGCTCATGATGTCTTTTTCTTGGCTCCAAAATTCATCAAAATCTGGAGAGATATAAACCATAGTATTAGCAGCAGTAGGGTCGATTCCTGCTGAATCTACAGCCTGTTTTATGCGATATAGGGCAGACACACTTTGTAGACGTGCTAAGTCGATAGCAGGTGGAGTCCAGAGATACTTCAGCCTATGTCTAAGCCTGTGGTTCCCGGTTGGTGAGACCATAGCCCTCCTTAAATCAGGAGCTGAGGCTACTGGATGACTTTGATCAAACAAACTGAGGTACCTAGTGGACTGATCAACAAACGACAGATATCGTGGGATATAAAAATCAACTAATATAATTAATAGTTGGGTGATAACAATAAAGGCTACAAGCCAAGACCCAACAATGGTTTTAGACCATGGTTGAGGCCATAATCGACTCAAATACGCCTTCCTATCTAGCTTATTCCATTGGTTAATCAAACCAACAAGACCAAACAAAAGCAGAATAAGCTCTGCTGCGAAAATAAAGTAGTTTGAAGCACCTGGATTAATATCTAGCACTAAGCCAGGGAGTAAGCTGGCGGCAAAAGTAATAGCTAAGGCTAGGGTAAGGATTTGATGTTTCCATGGATCTGATGAGGTCTGCTTACCCCAAGCATAAAAAAACCATAGACAAAGCATCGCGAATTGACACTGAGTAATAAATATCTTCGGGAAAGCCTTCACATATTCAAAAGGTGAAAACTGAAAGATTGCATCCCTCCCTATGAAGAAATAAGCTAAATATACGCCGATGACAGAAAGTAATAGACCTAGACCTCCGTAGACAAATAGGGAGCGGCGATCAGTCTTCATTAATCTGGGTAGGATGAAGCAAGCGATTAAGAAAATAAGTAGTATAACACCCGTGGAGACTTTAGCCCTACTGCTGGCAATGAGTGCCACAGAGACTAAAATTAATGACCAAAACCGTTCTGACCGACCATTTGAACTATCGGGTAAAAACCAGGACTGGGCGATTGGAATCATAGCTAAAAACACAGGCAGTGAAAAGGTCCAGGACTCAATTACCAAGTAGAAGTCCTCCCATAAAAACCATCTAGATACTATCAAACTTCCAAACGCCCAGACCATTAAAGAGAGGAGATTAATAGAACCTTGGAGGAGTAGCCCAATGGTTAAGACCCAGGTAAAAAATAGGACTGGTAATAGACCAATTTGAATACCAATGGCTAACAGGAGAGGGGTATTTCCAGGAACCAAAACTTGAAAGCTTGCAAACCACCTATGGACAGCGTCATGGTATGTGAATGCAGGTAGTCCATTTAGCCCAGTGGACGGGATGGAAAAGTTCGCTAACATATTAATGATGGAACTGTGAAATAATGTATCATGATGTAAATAATCTATGTAAGAGGCAACATCAGAAAAAATATGGGCAAAGGGTAGCAAATTCACCGTGTTGGTGCCATTCACCGCACCCACATAAAACGTAGCAATCACAATCCCTGAACATAGCAGCCAAGGTAAATTTGACCAGATTGCTTTACCATAGGTTAACCAAGCAGAAAACGTGATCAATATAATACCCAACACAGCTAAGGAAAGCACCACCCACAATCCCAACTGATTAAAGACAAAGGGCATGCCCATGAAGAGCAATGTAGCAATCGGTAAAATTCCACGGTATATCCATGGAGTACGAATCAGGAACAGGGCTATGGACACTAGTCCAAATAACATTAATGGGTAACTAGAGAAGACTGCGATTTGCTTGAGAATAATCGTATCCCACGAACGAAGATGGAGAATAATCAGTGCAGTAGTTACAATATAGGTTGAAAATACAATCGCTAGTCCAGAGGAAATTTTCACTCTCAGACGGTGAGGCATAGATTGAGGTCGAAGTGTTAAGTCAAACATTAATGTATAGATCCTTTACTTTTCGAGTAGATTCAATGCTTCCCTCGGAAGAGTGGTTGGAAAAAGAACAAAGGTTCCATTGCCCCGATCCTATCCCCTCCAGTTAATCCGCCAATTCGTCAATTCAAATTTGAATTGGCGTGTTAAGAACGTTCATTTATTTTCAAAAATGAATATATCATTAACACGAATGGGTTTTGGCACCTTCTAAAAGCTTCATCTTCATCGAGCCTAATAAAAGTATCATACATGACGTTAGGATACAATTTGATTTCTAAACCCAATGAGTAACATATATGCCTCAGAGACGTTGAGCTGACAAAGTTTAATGAGTTCCAAAGTTCTGATTTGCGAAGATTGGGGATGAAGCAGGTAGTCAGTCTTGGAATAAAAGGTGCTATTAAGATAGCAAAGTGAGGTTCACAGGGAATATGATATTTCGGACAAGTATGAGGCATAGTACCATTTTTGCCTAAATCAGATTGCATACTGACTAAAGAGTTTCTAAATCGAAGTATATGTTCTAAAACATTGATGGAGTATATTAGATCGAATTTTCCCTGGTCTTTAACTTCCAAATCTTCGGCAGCAATATGAAGGTCAATTAAGTTGATCTGGTTCGTGAAACCATTCGCCAATAAATTCTTTTTAATTTCCTCAAAAAAACTGTGAACAGTGCAAGGTATCATCATTTCCGAGACCTGCTAAGCCACCCCCGCGCCAGAATTCCACTCAGGTATCCAGCGACTCTCTAGATAACATGCAATCCATAGTCTTGGATGGCTTTATCATCTTGGTGGTAATGTTTGCCGTTTTTGATATTTTTGGACTCTGGCAGTGGGGGTAATCCATCGTTTTCTCCTTTGCTCTCCTCTATAAAAAACGAAAAATCTTTCTCGTGGGATGTGCCATACTCACGAATTATTACTAATGTTATAATAAATCCGCCACAATAAGCGGATTTATCAAATTTCTCATACCACTCATTTTCGGATCTGTTCCTAGTTCAGTAACACCGAAGGTCTGTAGACAAAAGGTACTTAATTTTTTTATGACCATTTGGTTGAATAAAAGCCTTCAATAGTATCAACAATAGCTTTAATTTGTGGGAATTCTAGTTGGTAAAACATAGGCAATCTTAAGAGACGATCTGACACAT
>CAIRNW010000403.1 GCA_903879995.1 uncultured Bacteroidota bacterium | reverse complement strand
AGAAGCAAACCAACACCATCCGGGTAGTTAGCTGGAATGTAGCACGCTTTATTGAATTAGCACGCAATAACAACCAGGGGAGTAACACCCGTAAAAAAATGCTGGCTTTACTAAAAGCACAAGAAGCTGATATTCTCTGCTTACAGGAGTTTCATACCTCTGAAAACCCAGGCTTCTATAACAATATTCGAGCTATCCGGGAGGAATTAGGCTTTGCGTATCATTATTTTCCATACGATAAAGATGGAGACAGAAACTACTATAGCTCTGTTATCTTTTCTCGATTTCCAATTGTAGACAGTGCTTTACTCCGTTATCCAAGGCCTTCTCAACCAGAGGCATTGGTCCAAGCAGATGTACAAATAAACAACGATACGGTGCGTGTTTTCACGACACATCTGCAATCACAACGCTTTGATAAGTTTGATTATGTGCGGATGGAAAAAATTAAAAGTCGGGAGGATAGCCTGGTGTATCATTCGATTCCCATAGTTGCTAAACTCAAGCGTGCTATTGTAATTAGAAGTTTACAGGCCGATATTATTGACCAGGTTCGTAATAACTCACCTTATCCGGTGCTTTTTACTGGTGATCTCAACGATGTGCCTAATTCTTATACTTATTTTAAAGTCCGTGGGGGCTTACGGGATGCTTTTTTAGAAAAAGGATATGGACTTGGACGAACGTTTAGGGGTTTATCGCCCACGCTTCGTATCGATTATATTTTTACCGATTCACGATTTTCTGTGAAGCAATTTAAACGAGAGAAGAAAAATTACTCAGATCATTACATGTTGGTAGCCGATTTACAGCTGAATAATCCGTAATGATATTTTATTCATCTTTGCAGCATGCAGTCCCTCTCTATTTATAATTCACTTACCCGACAAAAAGAAGTATTTACTCCCTTGGTGCCGGGGCATGTGGGTATGTATGTTTGTGGCCCTACCGTGAGCGGGGAGAGTCATTTGGGACATGCAAGACCTTATGTCACATTTGATGTAATCTATCGGTATTTACAGCATTTGGGTTATAAAGTACGTTATGTTCGTAATATCACCGATGCCGGACATTTTGAGGAAGAGGGAAGAGTGGCTACCGATAAGATTGCTGAGAAAGCACAATTGGAAAAGCTAGAACCTATGGAGTTGGTACAGAAATATACCAACCTTTTTCATTGGGCTATGGAACAGTTTAACACCCTGCCTCCCTCTATTGAGCCTACTGCTACCGGTCATATTGTAGAACAGATTGGAATGATCGAAGAAATCATCAAGGCGGGTTATGCCTATGAAGTCAATGGCTCCGTCTATTTTGATGTAAAAAAATATGCGTCCACTCATGAGTATGGTAAGTTAAGTGGACGGGTAATTGACGAACTACTCACTACCACGCGCGAATTGGAAGGACAGGAAGAAAAAAGAGATCGCGCTGACTTTGCTTTATGGAAGGCGGCGGCTCCAGAGCATATTATGCGTTGGAAAAGTCCTTGGGGAGTTGGATATCCAGGATGGCATATTGAATGCTCGGCTATGGCTACCAAATATCTTGGGGCACAGTTTGATATACATGGGGGAGGGATGGACTTATTATTCCCTCATCATGAAAGTGAGATAGCACAAAGTACTATTTGCAATCATCAGGCTCCGGTTCGTTATTGGATTCACAATAACATGATTACCATCAACGGCCGAAAGATGGGTAAGAGCTATAATAATGTTATTAAGTTAACTGAATTATTTAGCGGACAGCATCCGATTTTGGCAAAAGCCTTTCATCCGATGACCATTCGCTTTTTTATTTTGCAAACGCACTATAGCAGCACACTTGATTTTAGTAATGAGGCATTATTAGCCGCTGAAAAAGGATTAAAGCGTTTGATGGATGCTGTAGAGGGATTTTATAAAGTTGATCCTACTGCAGTGGGCGCAAAAGAAAATAGTGCTGATCCTAGTTTGGAAGCAAAGGTCAATGAATGGTTAAGCCAATTGCCTGTTTTGATGAATGATGATTTTAGTACGGCACGTGTATTAGCCACCATCTTTGAACTGGTTCCCGTGCTTAATTCAATCAAAGACGGAATTACTCCGGCTGGTGCTTTGTCCGCTGCTACCATTACAAAAATGCAATCCACCTTGCGTTTATGGCTGGAAACTATTTTAGGATTAAAATCCGTTCAAGCCGCTGATCAGGAAAAACTCCAGGGCGTCATGGAATTGCTGATTGATATACGAAAGGAAGCAAAAGGAAAACGTGATTTTATGACCTCTGATAAAATCCGCGATAGGCTTGCAGCTCTGGGTATTCAACTCAAAGATGAGAAAGGGGGTGGAATGAGCTGGACGCTTGATTAGAACAAAGATTATACTAAGGGTCTTTTTTTGATCAAACCACCTTTAATTTCTTTCACTGGGTTCATCACAACAAATGCATTGGGAGCAATTTTTTCAATTTCTGTTTTGAGTTTCCCAATTTCAAGTCTGGTTATTACCGTATAGATTACTTCAACTTGGCGGGTATCTCCTCTTTTTCCATATCCGCTTTTGCCTTCATAAACCGTTACACCCCTGCCCATAACACTGATTATCATTTCACGTAGCTCCTGGCTATGCGAGGATACAATAGTTACTCCTATATATTCCTCTATTCCCTCCACAACAAAGTCTAACATTCTTGAGGCAACCATATAAGTGATCATGGAGTAAAGCGCAATCTCCACGCTCAATAAGTAGGCCGCTAATGAAAAAATTATACAATTAATCACTAATACAATATCTCCGATGGTAGTGCCAGCTTTACGACTTAAGAAAATAGCTAAAACTTCTGTGCCATCAATCACGGATCCTCCTCGTACAGCTAATCCAATTCCTGCTCCCAGAAACATACCTCCAAATACAGCAATCAGAATTTTATCATTGGTAACTATCGGAAAATTAACCAGTGCAAGGCACAAGGCTAATCCCGTAATGGCCATTGTAGTTTTTGCAGCAAAGGGTAGCCCCATGATCCGATAGCCTAAAAAAATAAATGGAATATTGACCCCTAAAATAATTTGCCACAGTGGTAATCCGCTCAAGGTGGTGATTAGCAGTGAAATCCCAGTAGCACCCCCATCAATGAATTGATTGGTTAGTAAAAAACCTTTTAGTCCAAATGCCGCTGCAAATATTCCTGCTGTAATTAGTAAAGAGTCTTTGAGAAAATTCTTTATAATAATTTTTCGGATCCGGTAACGTTTGGCTTTTGTGTACCGGGATCGACCGATTTGCTCCGCAAATAATTCAAGTCGAAGCTGATGGATGATTTTTTGAAAAAAAGTATTCTTCTCAAAGGCCATTGGGCACAGATTCTAGCAGTAAATATACTCTTGATTAGCGCTTTTTATGCAAAATGGATTTGCTCCATTTTTGCAAGCCAACTCTCCTGTATACGGGCTCCTAAACCGGGACTGGTGGGTACTTGAATATGACCGTTTGGTGCGTATTGTAGTCCTCCCTCCACCGGATCCTCCCGAAACATTAGAGCCGTATCAAAATCATAATGAACAATGGCCGGACTGCAACAGGCAAAATGTGCAAAAGCTGTCATGGCTAAGCGGGATTCAATCATGGCCCCGACTTGTAAATGAAGATTTGCTTTTTCAGCCAAGGCAACAATTTTGAGTCCGTTAAATATGCCTCCTGCTTTTCCTAATTTGATATTAAAATAATCGCAGGCTTGTAATGCTATCAGACGAGCGGCGTCATTATGATTGCCACAGGATTCATCGGCCATAATGGAAATGGGACTTTGCTGATGAACTTTTGGTAAGTCCATATAACAGTGGCGAGAAATAGGCTCCTCACAATGTTGAATATCGTAGGGAGCCAGTGCTTGTAACGTTTCAATAGCTTCTTGTACGGTCCATCCCTGATTGGCATCAATCCGTAAGGGAATTTGCTTCCCTACTGCTTCACGAATAGCAGCAATTCTTTTGACATCTTCTTTTCCGTTTTTACCCAGTTTCACTTTGATTGCAGGATATCCTTGCTCCTGAATTTTTTTTGCGTCCAGCGCCATTTTATCAGGGGCTCCGATGCTAACTGTATAGTCAGTATAGATATCTTGTTTGTGTTGACCGCCCAAGAATTTCCAAAGTGGTTGATTGGCATGTTGTGCTGCAATATCATAAAGCGCCATATCAAATGCGCTTTTGATACTGTAATTGCCATAGATAACACTATCCATAGCATGAATACCTGCTTCAATTTGTAAAGGGTCCTTGCCTAAAAGTACTTTGGCAAAATATTGACCAACTTGGTAACAAGTATCCTGACTTTCGCCATTGATAGGCATATAGGGACTGCATTCCCCAAAACCAATAAGGCCCGAATCGGTCTCTATTTTAACCACTACATTAAGTGCATCTGTGTCTACACCTAAGGAAGTGATAAAAGGTTCCTTGAGCGGAATCTTTAATTTATAGAGACCAATTCGGGTGATCCTCATTTAGCAAGTGTCAATTCGTTAATCAAGTGTGGAGCTCCGCCTAGTTTATCAATACACCATAGTACATAACGGATATCTACACAGATTGTACGATTCAAGTCTTTATCGAAGGCCAACTTATGACTGAGTGCCTCGTAATTTCCGTCAAAGGCCAAGCCAATTAGTTCGCCCTTATTATTTAAAACGGGTGAACCTGAATTACCCCCGGTGATATCATTGGTAGTTATAAAACCAATTACCAGGTCTTTGCGAGAAGGATCCATGTACTGACCAAAATCCTTTTTCCGTATTAATTCAACTTGTTTTGTGGGTAGATCAAACTCATAGTCTCCCGCTTTATATTTTTCAAGCAAACCACGAGAAGTGGTTACATAATCGTATTTAACGGCATCACGTGGCTGATAACTTTTTACGTTTCCATAGCTTACACGCATGGTAAATGTGGCATCAGGATACATTTTCTTTGCTTTGATTGTATCCATTTCAATTACACCCTTCAGATAAATTCTACCAAACTCAGCATTCTTGGCATTGAATTGCTGAGAAAATATTCCATACTTGGAATTATAATTAGTGATAAAAGTGCTGGCATAAGCAAACGCCGGATCAGCTTGCAAGGTTGCCGCATCTGGTTTTGCAACAAAAGCGGCCCAACGTGCATCATCAAAAATGATAGTCTTGGTAAACACATCAGCTGCATAGCGACGATAAGTATCATCGTCTTCAAGATTACCGTATTGATTTTTTAGGGTAGGAAAGAAAGTAGCTGGATGTTGTTGCTTATCAATTTCCTGATAATACATTTTGGTAACGGTACCCAGGATCTTTTGATCAGATACTTTGTTTTCACTTTCGAGAAAAGCTTTTCTTCCTTGATCGGCAGCATCCACAACTTTCTTGACTTCTGCAGCGGGCGTGCCTGGCCGGGTAAGTGCTGCCTCAAGTTGCAACAAAGAGCTTGCAAATGCAATCAGGGGCGAACCCAAGATACCTTCACGCATAAACATTTGATGTTTGGCATAAGGTCTCCACGCATCATAAGCTTTACCCCAGTCTGCAAATAAATTTTCATAAGCTGGTTTACCGTTAGCCCACTGGTTGAATTTCTCTTCGTCTTTCTTTTTTTGTCCTACTACATCGTATTTCAATAATTGCTTGGTTTCTCCATCAAAGAATTTCCAGTAGTTGGCAATACCTGCGTAGGAGGAAGCCAACTGTAATTTCACGGCTGGATCTTTTTTCATTTCTTCAAACATATACTTCAAGCGTACATCTCTTAAACTAACCAGGGTTGGATTGTTGATATCAGTAGCCAATCGTATTCCATAGCTACTCTCGTATCGGTTGGTACTTCCAGGATAACCCCAAATCATGGCAAAGTCTCCATCTTTCAGCGGCTTTAATGAAACGGGTAAATACCATTTTGGTTTCAAGGGAATATTAGCGGCGTTATATTTTGCAGGTTTGCCAGCGGCATCGGTATACACACGAAACACGGAAAAGTCTCCAGTGTGACGAGGCCATTCCCAGTTGTCTGTATCTCCGCCAAATTTTCCAACACTTTCAGGCGGTGTACCTACTAATCTGATATCAGAATAGCGCTGGTATACAAATGCCAGAAACTGATTGCCCTTGAAGAGTGAACTTACTCTGGTTTCAATACTCTCTGCGGCATTGCTCATTCTTTTATTGATAGCAGCTAATACGGCTGCTTGTTTTTGTACGCGTTCAGCACCCGTGAGTCCTTGTAAGGAATCCAATACCTCTTTAGTTACATCGTCAATGCGCAACAGAAATTGTACAGAGAGTGAAGTTTGAATTTCCTCGGCAGTTGTTTTTGCATAGAATCCATCCCGCAAGTAGTTTTTCTCTACACTACTGGCGCTGGCAATTGCATCATAACCGCAGTGGTGATTGGTAAAAATGAGTCCCTTGGAGCTGACAATTTCTCCCGTGCATCCTCCACCAAAAATGATGATCGCATCTTTTAGTGAGGGTTTGTTGATTTGATATAACTGTTCTTTGGTCAGTTTTAGACCTTTCTTGACCATATCGTCATACACTTGCTTACCCAGCAAAAGGGGGAGCCACATTCCTTCGTCAGCAACTGCCCGTCCTGCTACACTAATCAATAGGATTACAGCTAATAATAGTTTTCTCATGGATTCAAAATTTAGAGGACAAACCTACGAAAAACGAGTTGTTGCTCCTTTGCCATTTATCGATAAATTTGAGTACCAACTGTGCTTATGAGAATCAATCGATTGCTTATTATCGGGTTCGCCCTTATTTTTTTTAGTACCTGCCGAAAAAAAGACAGCACTCCACCACCTCCCACACCTGCTGTTCCGGGTTGTGCAAGTGCGCTAGCACCAGCCAATGGGGCTTTTGTTACGGGGGCAAGTGTTCAGTTATCCTGGTCCTCCGTGAGTACCGCCAGCAGTTATGATGTTTATCTTGGCACTACGCCTTCACCTACTACATTAGTTGCTAATGCAGTGGTAGGCACTACACATACTGTCACTATTCCTTCAACTCCTAATGTTACTTATTTCTGGTATGTAGTACCTCGCAATACAACAGGTCCTGCTACAGGGTGTGCACCCACGGCTCGTTCCTTCACTTATATTGTAATCAGCAATCCTGCTTCACTCGGTTATCATGTGGTAGGCTATTTTCCTTACTACAGACCTATCACGGATGTGCCTGATGTGAAATTTAGAATGACTAATGTGGTGGTCTATGCTTTCTATCAAGTCAATGCTGCAGGTAGTTTGGTTCCTCCGGGCTCTGCAACGGCAAGTCTTGCAGCAGTGGCAGCCAAAGCTCGCTCCAATAATGCAAAAATTTTATTGGGAATAAATGATGGTGCAGGAGATGGCAAAACCAATTTTAAAAATATGGCTTCGAGTCCGCAGGGGCGTACCAATTTTATTCGTGATATCATGAATGTAGTACGTACGCAACAATTGGACGGTGTGGATATGGATTGGGAGTTTCCAACTACATCAGATGGCACTGATATAACATTTACTGCATTGATGAAAGAACTAGCAGATTCCTTACACCGCGATGGCCGCTATTATTTATCCTGTGCCATTACTGCAGGTAAATATGCTGGAGGTATTCGGGATGCAGTTCGCAATGAATTGTTTTCCGTAGTTGATTTTTTTAATATCATGGCCTATGACGACTTTAGCACCACTACTCCTTACCGTCATCATAGCGATTATGCGTTAGCTAATCTTTGTTTGAACTATTGGATCAATACTCGTGGAATGCCAGCATCAAAAGCTGTGTTGGGGGTACCTGCTTATGGCAGACCTTCAGGTATTACGCAAACAAACACAGTTCTCTCTTACCGAAATATACTTTCCCAGGGGGGAAACCCACAATTAGATTCAGCTGTGGTGAGTGCAGGTAGTTTTTCTAATTATACTATTTACTACAATGGGCAATACACAGTGAAGCGAAAAGCAAAGTTGGCAAAAGATATTGCGGCCGGTGTGATGTTCTGGGAAAAGTGGCAGGATGCGCCCGATGCTAATTCACTCCTCAAGGCTGCCTGTGATACCGTTGGTAGGAGTTATTGATTGATGGGTTCATTCAAAAGTGTCCACAATTTGTCTTTCAAGGTGGTGAGTCCTTGGTTGGTTACGGACGAAATAAACAAGAGCGGTACTGATTCGGGCATTTCCTTGCTGATTGCACTTTTGAGTTCGTCATCTAACATATCCGCCTTACTGATTGCAATTAAAAATTGTTTGTGTAATAACTCGGGATTGTATTGTTCCAATTCGTTGACTAAAATCTCAAATTCTTTTCGATGATCTTTGCTATCGGCGGGAATTAAAAAAAGTAAGGCGGCGTTACGTTCAATATGTCGAAGAAAACGATGTCCTAATCCACGACCCTCTGCAGCGCCTTCAATGATACCTGGTAAATCAGCCATGCAAAAACTACGTCCATCGCGATAATCTACAATACCCAGATTTGGGGTAATGGTGGTAAATGCATAGTCGGCAATTTTTGGTTTTGCAGCTGTAATTACAGAGAGAAGGGTAGACTTACCGGCATTGGGAAATCCTACCAACCCAACATCGGCTAGCACTTTTAACTCCAATACTTTCCATCCTTCTATCCCTGGCAAACCAGGTTGCGAATGCTCAGGTGCCTGATTGGTAGGAGTTGCAAAATGAGAATTTCCTAATCCACCCTTACCACCCGGTAACCAAATCACTTCTTGCCCATCTTCTAAAATTTCTACTTCTTGCTTGCCAGTTTCCTCGTCTCTTGCAATGGTTCCCAGCGGAACTTCTATGATAATATCTTTTCCATCTCTTCCGTGGCAATTGTTAGCCCCACCTTTTTCGCCATCTTCTGCAAGTACATTTTTGTAATAACGAAGATGGAGTAGTGTCCAGAGATTTCGATTTCCTTTTAAGATGATATGTGCTCCTCTTCCGCCATCACCGCCATCGGGTCCGCCCATGGCCGTGAATT
>CAIRNW010000402.1 GCA_903879995.1 uncultured Bacteroidota bacterium | reverse complement strand
TACCGCTTTGAAAAGACTGATCATTTCATTTTCACTGAGCCTCAGTTGGCTCTTCCTGACCACCTATCTATTGGTGATGCCCTCTAATGGGGAAGGCGGAAAACTGATGCGTTGGCTTCAGCAACTTGGTCTTGAAGAATACTTAAAAGATTTAGAAGCCGATAAAATTGTCCACGTTGGACTTTTTTTTGTGTTGGTAGCTCTTTGGTGCTGGGCAGTAGCGGAATTAAAGATCTCATACCTCAGTAAGTTTTTGTCCTTTATCATTGTGGCGCAAACCTGGTTTTTCTACGGAATTGCCATGGAGTTTGTACAAGAGTATTTGCAAAACGGAAGATCCTATGACGTTAAGGATATGATCGCCGACGGAATTGGATGTGGCTTGGCTTTGTTAGCATCTTTGCCTTTTATTCGTCGTAAACAAACGGCAGACCCCCTGTAAAAAAGAGACCCCTGTGGAAACAGGGGTCGCAACCAAAACTAACTGCTTATGAGAAAATGAACGTTATTTATCGCGTTCACTCTTATAACGTGAATTTACGATGGGGGTTGCGGCTTTAGTGTTAAAGAAATGAGAACTTATTGCTGACGAGTCAGCTTCTCTGCATTCTCCGCAAATTGTAATGCTTCAATTAGCTCCTGAATATCGCCGTTTAAAACAGCATCTAAATTGTAAAGAGTAAGACCAATCCGGTGATCGGTAACACGACCCTGCGGAAAATTATAAGTACGAATTTTTGCACTACGATCGCCCGTGCTAACCAAGCTTTTACGATGACGGGATATCTCCTCCTCCTGCTTGCGAACCTGTTCTTCATAAAGTTTTGTTCGTAGCATTTGCATTGCTTTTTCACGGTTGCCTAACTGTGACCGCTCGGTTTGACATATTACCACGGTTCCCGTGGGTATATGGGTTAACATTACTTTGGTCTCCACCTTATTTACATTCTGACCGCCGGCACCTCCGCTTCGGGCTGTTTCCATTTTGACATCAGCGGGATTCAATTCAAAGTCAACTTCCTCTGCTTCAGGCATAACCGCCACCGTAGCCGCGGAGGTATGTACACGTCCACTAGCCTCGGTATCAGGTACCCGTTGAACGCGGTGAACACCACTTTCAAATTTCATGACTCCGTATACGTCCTCTCCCACCACTTCTAGTTGGACCTCTTTGTACCCCCCTACGGTGCCTTCGTTTTCACTTAATAAAGCCGTTTTCCAGCCCCTACGTTCGCAATAGCGCATATACATACGCAAGAGGTCCCCTGCAAAAAGACTGGCCTCATCCCCTCCGGTTCCAGCCCTGATTTCAAGGATGGCATTCTTTTCGTCCTGGGGATCCTTAGGGATCAGTAATTGACGAATTTCGGCCTCCAGTTCTTCCTTACGTTTTTCTAAACCCGGAGCTTCCTCTTTGGCCAACTCGCGTAACTCCTCGTCAGTACCTGCTAATGCTTCTTTATTAAAATCAATATCATCCAGCACCCGTTTATAAGAGAGATAGGCGTTTACAATTTTTTCCAGACTTCGGTACTCCTTACTGGTTTCAGCAAACTTTTTATTGTTTCCTACAATCTCAGGATTGGTCAGGGCAACGCCCAATTGATCAAAACGGGCTTTTATGGCTTCGAGACGGTCTAGCATAGTTATTAGGAGCGCAAAAGTAATAAGAATAAATTTGGACCATGGCCTTTAACAAATTCAAAGCTTCCCGCCTGTTTGACGGCACAAAGTTTATTGATAATAGCGTGTTGGTAACAAAACAAGATGGAACCATCGAAGCCATCCTTCCAGCAGAGGAGGCCGGAGAGGATATAAAGAACTTAGAAGGAATTTTAATGCCGGGACTGATCAATTGTCACTGTCATCTTGAATTAAGTCACTTGAAAGATGTGATTCCTCCACATACTGGTTTGATTGAATTTCTTTGTTCAGTAGTTACAAAAAGAGGGTTTGACCCAGCCATCATTCAAGCTTGTATTGACGCGGCAGAAAAAGAAATGTGGGAAAATGGCATTGTTGCGGTGGGAGATATTGGAAATACAGCCGATACGGCAACCACTAAAGCAAACAGTAAAATTTATTGGCAAAACTTTGTTGAAGTACTCAGCTTCACCGATCAAAAAGCTACTGAACACTTTTTGCATTATCAACAGCAACAATCAATCTTACAAAAAGCACTGGCACAACGCAATACCCCAAGCAGAACCACCTTAGTCCCCCACGCGCCGTATAGCATCTCGCCTAAAACATTCGAGTTAATCAATCAGCATACGGCGGGACAAATTATTTCTATCCACAACCAGGAACATCCGGCAGAAAATGAACTCTATCAAACGGGTGGCGGT
>CAIRNW010000401.1 GCA_903879995.1 uncultured Bacteroidota bacterium | reverse complement strand
TCATCCTGTAATTGAACCATTTTGTGACCATTTAAATACGTGGTAACCTGATTCCCCTTGACTTTAATTGTAAGTTGATTCCAATCTTCCATTTTTAAATACTTTTCATTTTCAGGTTTTGGCTTGATGAGCCAGCCACGACCATACGATTCATAAATTCCTCCAGTATGTTGCCCCGGTGGCGCTACCTCTACCTGCCATCCTTTAATAATTGTCCCTTTAACAGATGAACGAAAAAACACACCACTATTCCCATTAGCTTCTTGCCTAAATCTAAGTTTCAAAATAAAATTCTTGTAAGACTTTATGGTTGACAAATAACCATACTCTTTGTCTGGTCCGCTCTCACAAACTAAATCACCATGATCTACATACCACTTTTCGGTACCATGAACTTGCCAACCAGATAGATCTTTACCATTAAACAGAGTGGATTGCGCGTTTAGGGTGGATAGATCTAAGCATATGATAGCAGCAAAAAATAACAGGATTATAAATTTTTTCATAAAAGGAAGTTAAGGAAAGATTTTCTAGTAAAAGTGTACCTTGTAGGCTTAAACCTAGGAATTTAAAAAAGGTCTGATTTGCTATAACGCATAAGCATGAAACCTACCATTACCCTGCCATTCTTCTTCCTAACATGTATTCTGATAATAAATGGCTTTGGCTGTAAAAAGAACAACAGTAGCCAAGATTCCTATCCAGCCATTCAGGCAAAGTTTGGCACTAGAATTGATCCTGCTAATCTTGCTAATTATGCAAACCAAGGCAAACCCGCCTATATATTAAAAGATAATACGGCCGGAAATAATATCACTAATGCAAAAGCCACATTAGGTCGTGTGTTATTTTATGATAAGCAGCTTAGTATCAATAATACTGTTTCGTGTGGCAGCTGCCATATTCAAAAATTTGCATTTGGAGACACTGCGTTAGCTAGCTTAGGAGTAGACAACGGAAGAACCGGGCGTCATTCCATGCGACTCATTAATGCACGCTTTGCGAATGAGGCAAAATTTTTCTGGGACGAACGAGCCGCCACCCTTGAACAGCAAACAACACAACCCATACAAGATCATGCTGAAATGGGATTCAGTGGTCAAAATGGACGTCCTGCTTTATCCACTTTGCTTACAAAACTTCAAAATTTAGATTACTACAAAGAACTCTTTCAATTTGTATATGGTAACCAAACGGTAACAGAGTCCCGACTCCAAGAGTGTCTATCTCAATTTGTACGAAGCATACAATCATTTGATTCAAAATATGATATTGGACGAGCACAAGTTGGTCAAGAACAACAAGGGTTTCCCAATTTTACGCAACAAGAAAATATGGGGAAAAATATGTTTTTGATGCCCCCTCAATTTAATGCTGCTGGGGTTCGTACCGCAGGAGGACTGGGATGCGCAGGTTGTCACGCACCTCCAGAGTTTGATATTGACCCCAATACGGGAAATAACGGGATTATTGGAAACTTGAATGCCCCTGGCATTGATATTAACAACACTAGAGCACCTTCACTTCGAGATTTAGTAGGTACAAATGGGCAACCAAATGGCCCCATGATGCATACAGGAGGAATCCGAACATTGCAAGCAGCTATTGGCCACTATGGACAAATTAACCTTGCTCCGGGAAATACAAGATTAGACCAACGACTACGCCCCAACGGATTTGGACAAAATCTAAACTTAAATCAGCAAGAAGTTGATGCAGTAATCGCATTTCTAAAAACACTGACCGGATCAGCAGTATATTCAGACCCAAAATGGGCTGATCCATTTCAGTAAAATCATAGCATGATTAAAAAAGTACTTTTTCTTGTGATAGCTATTGGGCAAATAGGTATTATATCAGCTCAGTCTTTGTCAGAATCACCAAAACC
>CAIRNW010000400.1 GCA_903879995.1 uncultured Bacteroidota bacterium | reverse complement strand
GTTGCTACCCAATACCAACAGCAACATGGAAAAAACAAACAAGTTTAAGTAGGAGAAATAGCGAGCAAAAGAGGAGGAAGACTCCTCATGCATGTAAGAGATCGAATAAATATGAATCAGAAATCCAATACCGGTAATAATTAGGAGGAACAAAGAGGATAAAGCATCCAGCTGAAAAGCAAAGGGAATACGTAATCCTTCAATTCGAATAAAATCAAAATAAGAAATCACCGCAGTATTGCCGGATTCAACAGTTTGAAAAACAAATAAACTGATTAGAAAAGATCCCAGAATTGTGCCTGCACCAATCAGTCCGGACCCTTGTTTAGAAAGCTGATTACGCCCCAGCCCATTGATCAAGAATCCTATCAAAGGAAGCAATGGAATTAAAAAAGCAAGTTGAAATGAGGATTGCATAGTAAGCATTCAGTTTGATCAGTGTTTCAATCGGTTTAGAAAATTAATATCCACCGAGTGAATATTTCTATAAAGCATTACAATAATAGCCAGTCCCACACTTACTTCAGCAGCAGCTACTACCATAATGAAAAAAACAAAAAGCTGTCCATCAATACCTGGATTGGCAATAGGGATAGCAGCGGCAGCGGCTTGGTTGTAGTGCATTTTTGAAAAGGCGACAAGCAGCAGATTAACCGCATTCAACATTAACTCAATACACATGAAAATGATGATGGCATTTCTTCTGGTCAAAACACCAACCACTCCGATGGAAAAAAGAGCAATGGCTAAGAATAAATAATAATTGATTGGCATGTTTTGCTGATTAATCTTTTTTACCAATTAATACCGCCCCTACCATAGCACTTAAAAACAAAATGCTACTCAATTCAAAGGGAATTACATACGTGGAGAATAATTCTTGGCCTAATGTTTTAATCAAGCCAGTGTGCCCCTCCAACAATAAGGACTGCTGTGATTTTAACTCCGTGTCTTTGAGGGCTGCTACTAATACTAATAATAAAGCACCCCCGCTTACTCCACCCGCCAATTGTAACCAACGATGCCTGGCCGGCTCACTTTCCTTATTCAGATTCATAAGCATGATTACGAATAAAAAAAGTACCATGATAGCCCCAGCATATACTATAATATTAACTACTGCCAGAAACTGGGCATTCAATAGAATATAATGTCCGGAGATTGCAAAGAAGGTTATTATTAACCAGATTACACTATGAATAGGGTTACGACTGGTGACCACCATGAGTGCACTAAAAAGAGCGGCTACCGAAAGCACCCAAAATAAAATAGCGGATATACTCATGCTACAGGTTGGTTTGCGTTTCTTGAAGATGGTTGACGATCGCCAAGTGCCTTTTGATAAGCTTCGGGTTGTTCAATGGGATGAGGAATTAACAACTCCTGTTTGCCATAGATAAATCCTTTGCGAGCATAGTTGGCAGGTGCAAAAGTTTGAGATAAGTAGATGGCATCTTTGGGACAAGCTTCTTCACAAAGACCACAGAAAATGCAACGGAGCATGTTAATCTCATACTTGGCGGCATACTTTTCCTCCCGATATAATTTCTCCTCACCAGGCATTCTCTCTGCTGCTTCCATCGTGATGGCTTCCGCTGGACAAGCCACGGCACAAAGCCCACAAGCTGTACAATTTTCACGACCCTCGGCATCCCGATTCAAAACATGCAAACCACGAAATACAGGTGAAAAAGGGCGCTTTTCCTCGGGATACTGAATAGTGGCTTTTTTGAGGAACATGTGCTTAAGGGTAATACCCATTCCCTTAATTATATTCCACAGATACAGACTTTCCAAGAAAGTCATAGGACTGCGGTCTACCGGTTTAGCTCGTTGTGTGAGTTGCATAGTCAGTTACACATTTCAGTTTATGATTTAAGCCATAATAAAATGGCCGCACTCAATACCATATTAAAAAGTGCCAGCGGAATTAGTTTACGCCAGCCCAGATTCATTAATTGATCGTAGCGGAAACGAGGGATGGTCCAGCGTATCCAAATAAATACAAATAGCAAAAAGCTAACCTTTGCCATCATTACACTAAAGCTGATCAATGAATACAACCAGGGCTCAAGTCCCCAACTGGCTTCATTGACAAATGGAATATCATAACCACCTAAAAATAAAGTAGCCATCACAGCGCTGCTGACAAACATATTGATGTATTCAGCAAAGAGGTAAAATCCCAACTTCATTGAAGAATACTCCTGATGATATCCAAAGTTCAATTCATTCTCTGCCTCCGGTAAATCAAAGGGAGTGCGATTACATTCTGCCAATGCACAAATAAAAAATATCAAAAATCCAAGTGGCTGATAAATTATATTCCAACCATTGGCCATTTGATACGATACAATTTCACTCATTTTCAAAGAGCCCGTCATAAACAGCACAGCAATCAATGCCAAACTCATGGGCAGTTCATACGAAACCATCTGTGAAGCACCGCGTATGGCAGCAAGCAGCGAGAATTTATTGTTGGAAGCCCACCCCCCGATCATGATACCATACACCCCAACGCTGACCACACTGAATACAATCAAGATGCCCATGTCTACATCCGCTACCTGAAGTGCAATAGTTCCTGTACTGGTAAGCACAGGGGCGCCCCAAGGAATTACAGTGCTGGTCACCAAGGCAACAATCATAGCGAGCGCAGGCCCGAGTAAAAATAAAAAACGGTTAGAGGTTACAGGGGTGATTTCTTCTTTAAAGAATAATTTACCACCATCAGCAAGTGGTTGTAAAATACCAAAGGGACCTGCACGATTAGGTCCATGACGATCCTGCATCCACCCCGCAATCTTTCGTTCTGCCAATGTGGTATACATTGCTATAAAAAATGACAGCCCAATGATGGAAGCAATCAAAATGACTTTCTCCAGTATAAACCATAATGTAACAGCACCTATCACCATTATTCTGATTTAGTTGATTCGTTTTTGTAATTAGCACTGGTTGCAGCACCGGGCAGTTGACTCAATTCAAGTTTGTTCACCTCGCTGACGTCATGTATATCCATTAATAAGCGTGGATTCAGCCCACCCATGACATCCTGAATAGTCTCTTTTGGTTTTTGTAAACCCAGATAATGCCCCTGCGAAATCACAGAGTGTCGATTAATAGTTGTGGGGCCTTCAATCACCCAATCAGTTGCTGCTTTCTTTTCAAAACGGCAGGTATTACAAATCCAGCCTGGCTTACCCTCATAGGATTGCACCTCACCCCATTCATCTTTACGGGCTGTAACACGTAACACTTCGTCTCCACGTTGCCAAAGCGTAACCTTACCGCAACAATCAGGACAATCACGATGAGCATCCACAGGCTTGGTGAACCAAACACGGTTTTTGAAACGGAATGTTTTATCGGTCAATGCACCTACTGGACAAACATCAATCATGTTGCCACTGAAATTATTGTCAATGGCTTTTGAAATATGCGTAGAGATATTAGCGTGATCACCGCGATCCAATACACCATGTACGCGATTATCAGTTAGTTGATCAGCCACATACGTACAGCGGTAACAAAGAATACAACGATTCATATGCAGCTGTATCGTAGGTCCGATATCTTCTTTTTCAAAAGTTCTACGATCAAATTGGTAACGAGTGCCCTCTTTACCATGCTCATACCCCAAATCTTGTAAATGACATTCTCCCGCCTGATCGCAAACCGGACAATCTAAAGGATGATTGAGCAATAAAAATTCAACAACACCGGCACGTGCTTCCTGTACGCGTTCACTGGTAATATTTTTTACCACCATGCCATCCATCACCGTCGTGCGACAACTTGCAACTAACTTGGGCATTGGGCGAGGATCAGCAGCAGAACCAGCCGCTACCTCCACCAAACAAGTTCTACACTTACCACCACTTCCTTCTAGCTTACTATAGTAACACATGGCTGGAGGAGTCACATCTCCGCCAATTTGCCGAGCAGCATTTAAAATAGTGGTACCAGCAGGAACCTCAACCGTAATATTGTCGATGGTTACCTTTAGTGGGGCCGGTGCTTTTTTTATTTCGTCTGCCATAATCAATTTCTTTTTTTATTCAACCATTAAGCCACTGGTGCAGTCAGCGGATCCGCATAGTGTGCCAATCCGAAATTGCGCTTTTGTGCTTCCTCCGGATGAGTAACATGCCATTCAAACTCGTCTCTAAAATGACGGATCGCAGCAGCTACTGGCCATGCAGCGGCATCCCCCAAGGGACAAATGGTATTGCCTTCAATTTTTCGTTGGATATCCCATAGCAAATCAATGTCACTGGAACGTCCCTTGCCTGTTTCAAGATTCCAAAGTATTTTTTCCATCCAGCCAGTACCCTCTCGGCACGGTGAACATTGTCCACAACTTTCATGTCTGTAAAAACGCGCAAGTGTATAGGTATGACGAACCACACACTGGCTGTCGTCCATTACTATAAAACCACCAGAACCCATCATGGATCCAGAAGCAAATCCTCCGTCCGCCAAACTCTCATAGTTCATCGTACGTGTTTCACCCTTGGCTGTTTTCAACAATAAGTTGGCCGGAAGAATAGGAACGGAAGAACC
>CAIRNW010000399.1 GCA_903879995.1 uncultured Bacteroidota bacterium | reverse complement strand
CTAACCCTGTAATTCGTACGGACAGAGTTGAAACAATTTTTGAGGTTTCAGCAGATGCGGTTGCTAATAACGCATTTGATGCGCTATCTTATATCTATAGCCAAGCTGGTAACTATGGTGATATGCTTTGTGCAGATGACCTTTATGCTTCTTTTGAGGCGGCTGATGTTCGTCGTGCATTATATGCAACAGGAGTTCGTGGTGGTTTGCCTTCTGTATTTGTAAATAAATACCCCAACTTTGTAGGCGATCATTCTGATACCAAAGTATTACGTCTTTCAGAGATGTATCTAATTGTTGCAGAGGCTACCACAAATGAAACAGAAGCCTTAACCTATGTGAATGCGATTACTGCACAGCGTGGTGCTACTGCAATTACTTCTACTGGTACAGCACTATTCAATGATATTATGGCTGAGCGTAGAAAAGAGTTGGCTTTTGAAGGAGAGCGTTATATGGATATGCAACGCTTTAAATTAGACATTACCCGCGGCACCAATTACCCAGCTGCCGCCCGTGCTGTTCCTTATGCTAATTTCAGACGTGTATTCCCTATCCCTCAAACTGAAATTGACGTAAATCCAACTATCAAAGCACAACAAAATCCTGGTTGGTAATTCAGGTATTCAATACATTACAAGCCGTCCGAAATCGGACGGCTTTTTTTATTCATTTATAATCAAGAATATGTTTCAGGAAAAAGAGTTTGACAACATTATTAATCGACGTCGTTCGAACCGTCGCTTTGCAGCAGATATACCCGTTCCAGATGCCGTAATTGAAAAAGCATTACAGCATGCAATACTAGCGCCTAACAGCAGTAACATGCAATGCTGGGAATTTTACTGGATTCGATCAGCAGCACAAAAGGAACTTTTTGCAACTTACTGCTTGGGACAAGGTGCAGGACGAACTGCACAACAATTAGTGGTTTTTGTAACAAGAGGTGATCTCTGGAAAAAAAGAGCAAAATGGAATAAAGAACGAATTCAACAAAGCATCACCGGAGAGCCGACCAAATTGCAAAAAAGAGGATTGGATTATTATGGAAAGCTAATGCCCCTGGCTTATGCAAATGATCCCTTCGGATTCTTAACGCTAGTTCGAAAAAGCATCAGTTTTTTTGGAGGTCTTCGAAAACCCTTTATGCGATTTGGCGGTAGAGCCGATCAACGTATTACTGTTCATAAATCCTGTGCACTGGCTGCAGAGAATTTTATGTTATCAATAGCAGCGGCTGATTTTGATTCCTGCCCGATGGAAGGATTTGATGCCAAGCGTGTAAAAAAAGCATTGCATCTTCCTGGTGGAGCAGAGATCAACATGATTATTGGAGTAGGCAAAGGCACCGCTGAAGGAGTGTGGGGACCTCGCTTTAGAGTTCCCTATGAAGAAGTAGTGAAAGTGATTTAATCTAACTCCGCTTTAACAAACTGCATGAGTTGACTGATACGCGGTCCAGAAAAATCAAAAGACAGCCCAGCTGCTTCAAATAACTGAGGTAAAGTTCTTGTACCACCCAATGAAAGGGCTTGTAAATAATTTTCAAGCGCTGCAGTTGGGTTTTTCTTGTATTGCTGCCATAATCCAATGGCACCTAACTGTGCAATACCATACTCGATATAATAAAAAGGAACTTCAAATAAATGAAGCTGTCGCTGCCAAAGCACACGACGATATTTTTCTAGTCCGGTAAAATCAACAAGGGGGGATGTAAATTCCTCAATAATATGCATCCATTGTTCTTCCCGCTCAGTATGTGTATGCCCTGGTTGCGTATAAATCCAATGCTGAAATTTATCAATGGCAGCAATCCAGGGAAAAATAGTGATGACGCGTTCTAATTGTTGCTCTTTTGCTCGTTGCAATTCCGCTGAATCAGAAAAAAATACATTCCAATGATCCATACTAAACAACTCCATGGTCATACTGGCCACTTCAGCAATTTCAGTGGGGTATTCTTTAAACCCATTGAGCGGAAGTGAATGACACAAAAAAGAATGTATAGCATGTCCGCCTTCATGTACCATAGTAGTAACATCATCAAGCGTACCCGCGGCATTCATGAAAATAAATGGAGCTCCGCTTACAGCCAGTGGACAATTATACCCACCGGGTGCTTTGCCTTTTCTACTCTCTAAATCCAAATGCCCCAGCTGACGCATTCGCGTGAGGCAGGCTGCAAAAAATGGATTCAGATTTGTAAAACAAGCAATTGTTTTTTCGATTAATTCGGAGGGATTAGCAAAAGGCCGAAGTGGTTTTGTACCCATGGGCTCTGCTTCTAAATCCCAAGGGCGTAATTTATCAACCCCTAATTTTTTTCTTTTCTGCTCGTAGAGTTGATTCACTAAGGGCATTACATGATCACGAACTGCCTCGTGGAATTGTTCGCAAGTTGCATGATCATAATCAAAACGTCCGAGCTCCATAAACCGATAAGCCCGATAATCTGTAAAACCGGCTTGTGCTGCAATTAAATTTCTCTTTTCAAGTAATTGATCAAACAATTCATGTAAAGCGGCTTGATCTTGAAAACGACGTTCGGCAATTTTTAAATATACTTCTTCACGTACAGACCGATTCTCATCTTCTAAAAACAAAGCAGCTTGCTGTAAAGTATATTCCTGTCCTTTTACCGTTACAGACATTTTTCCGGCAATCACCCCAAATTGCTGTTGTAAAACATTCAGCCCTGCAATGACTGGGATATTCGCTTCATTAAAAAGATCAATTTGTTTGCGAATACTTCTTAAAAAAGTAAAATAGGTATACGTGTCCAAGGATGCAGTAAAAGGACAGTCCATTAATTTCCGATTCAACCGATCAGACCAGGGCTGTATCTTAGGTTGAATCGCTAACATGAAAAAGTTGAAAGCCTCTTCCAATGCTTTGTTCTCCGTATCACAGGTCATCCGAATTTGACGCCAGCAAGCGTCTTCACTGATTACAGATTCTAATTCACTCACATCACGAAGCCATTGCTCCAATTCAGCAAGTGAAGAAAGCACACGCCCTTCCAATTCGGTAAAAAAAGGAGCAATACTATCCCAGTCTGTCAACTCAAAATCAGCTGGCAGATAATGACGAGGAAGTTTTTGAATATCCGCAGAATACATAACCACTATGCTATCTACTCAGCCCCCTCAGAGAGCTTTAATTCAATCTTTGCATTTTTTAATTGCGTAAACCACTTGACCATTTTACGACGGTCACTATCATAAACCCGATCAAAATCCATATCGGGAAAAACTTGCTTAAAGTAATTCTTTACAGCCGAAGCATCTTTTTCAGCAGGCAAGGCAAGGGTTGCTTTTTCCATAGCCTTGAATACCTCTACCAGATTTACGTTCTCACGAATGGTATACACTTCAATACTCTCCAGATGAGAAAATTGGTGGACACGCGTAGATACAAACCGTGTACTACTGTCTTCGAGGGAGCGGACAATTCCTCCATCCGCTTTACTACTCACCAGCTCAAACAGACCTGGCAAACCACTAACGGCAACTAACTGATTATACTCCATTTCTTTATAAAATGATAAGGGGGCAAAGATACTCGACAACCGTCAAATCCCTACCTTTAAGATCAATTGAAACGAAAGTAAATATTACCAACTTCGTCAAATTGCTTTAAAATAATAGTATGAAAAAAATAGCCCTTTTTGCCATCCTGATCAGCTGCAGTGCCATTTCCTTTGCACAACCTCCTGGTGGAGGCGGTGGTTTCCAACGTCGTACCCCTGCTGAGCGCGCAGCCGTTATTCATCAAAAATTGGATAGCGCATTTAAGTTAGAGTCTGCTAAATTAACGATGATTGACACGGCATTAACGGTGCTATACAGAAAGCAAGATGCGCGTATGCAAGAAGTGAGAGATATGATGATGAACGGAGGTGGAAGTATGGACCGCGAAGCACTTCGTGAAGAAATGCAAAAATGGAATGGTGCACAGGAAGAAATTTTAAAAGCTGTGCTCACCGCTGAACAATTTACAATCTGGAAAGATCAAATATTACCATCCATGCGTCCAGCCCGTCCTGCCGGAGCAGGTGGAGGCGGTGGCGGAGGTAATTGGCGTGGTGGCGGAAACTAATTTAAATTTTTAGTGTGCCTCAAGCCAGTTTTCACCTTGACCACACTCGGCAATAACAGGAACTCCATTGGGAAGTTCTAATGCCTCTTGCATAGACGCAATTATTAAAGGCTTTAATTCAGCAGCTTCTTGACGTAAAGCATCAAAGATTAGTTCGTCATGGACCTGCAAGATCATTTTACTTTTTAAACCTGCTGCTTGAATAGCGTGATATACTTTTTGCATTGCTAATTTGATCATGTCAGCAGCTGTACCTTGAATAGGTGAATTAATGGCATTGCGCTCTGCAAAACCACGCACCGTAAAATTAGAAGAGTGAATATCGCGAAGCCAACGTTTACGCCCTAACAAAGTTTCAACATAGCCTTTTTCCTTAGCAAACCGAATGGTACTATCCATGTACTCCTGAATTCCGGGGAACTCGCGTTTGTAATTTGCAATAATTTCCTTTGCTTCTGTACGAGAAATACCCAGGTTGTCAGCCAAACCAAACGCTCCTTGCCCATAAATAATACCAAAGTTTACGCTCTTGGCTTTGTAACGCATTTCTTTGGTTACCTCAGCTTCAGGGACATTATAAACACGAGCAGCGGTGGCCGTATGAATATCTTTTCCTTCTTTGAAAGCCGCACACATATTGGTATCACCGCTTATGGCAGCGACTATTCGTAATTCAATCTGTGAATAATCCGCAGAGAGTAAAATATGATTTTTGTCCCTTGGGACGAACGCTTTTCTGATTTCACGACCTCTTTCCGTACGGACCGGAATATTCTGAAGATTGGGATTATTACTAGCCAAGCGTCCTGTAACCGCAACCGCTTGTCCGTAAGTAGTATGTACACGTCCGGTTTTAGGATTAATTAACTCAGGCAGTGCATCAACATAGGTTGATTTCAATTTGGTCAACTGCCGATATGTTAAAATATCAGCAACTATCTCATGCCCTTTTGCGGCTAACTTGAGTAGCACATCCTCCCCTGTTTGGTATTGCCCTGTTTTTGTCTTTTTTGCGGATGGGTCTAATTGTAATTTATCAAATAGTACCTCGCCTAATTGTTTTGGAGAAGCCAGATTAAACCGCACCCCTGCTTTTTCATAGACATTTTTTTCTGCACGATCCGCTTCTTTTTCTAATTCAATAGAATAATCTTTTAAGAAGTTCACATCTACATTAACCCCCTCAAATTCCATAGCCGTTAGTATTTTTACTAACGGAGATTCTACTTCATTAAAAACACGTTCTACTTCTTTTTTCTTAAGCAGCGGAACAAACTTTTCCTTTAATTGAAGCGTAATATCCGCATCTTCCCCTGCATATTCCTTGATTTGATCAATAGCTACATCACGCATGGAAAGCTGACCTTTCCCTTTTTTTCCAATCAACTCCTCAATAGAAACAGGAATATATCCCAAGTACTTTTCACTAAGCAAATCCATACTTCGCTTTCCCTCGGGCTCAATTACATAATGGGCCAGCATCGTGTCAAATAAAGAACCCGCTATTTCAATACCATACCACTTTAGAATCAGCAAATCATATTTACAATTCTGCCCGATCCAGCATTTATTCGAATCATTGAATAGAGCATCAAAATTGGAAAGTAGTTTTTTTACAGCAGCACCATCAGAAGGACAAGGAACATACCATGCTTTTCCCGGTTGAACGGAAAAACTCAAACCAACTATTTCTGCCAGGTTTGCATCCAGTCCGGTTGTTTCTGTATCAAAACAAATTTCAGTATGCGCTGATAATTCCTGCACTAGTTTTTTAATAGCTGACTCTCCTTCCACTACTTCGTACTGATGAGGCGTATTATGAATATTCTTGTCAGCTGGACCTACCGGTAAATCATCCTCGGCTTCAAAAAAAGCAGGAGAAGTTTCAGCAGAAGTAGAATCGGCTTTATCTGCAGGTAATGGGGCAGTTCCTCCTATGATATTTCCAAATAAATCAGTTTGTACTCCTTGTGGCATTTCCTTCTCTACTACTGAGCGAGGAGGTGGAGGAGGAACAAAATCCTCACCCAATAAACGTTTACCAAGCGTTCTAAATTCAAGTTCAGAAAAAATAGTTTTCAAATCTTCCTTGT
>CAIRNW010000398.1 GCA_903879995.1 uncultured Bacteroidota bacterium | reverse complement strand
TTCATCTACAAAAAGCCAGGGCTTATTTCCTTCACCAGGATCTCCAGGTTTAATTAATCCAAAGTTCTTGATTAATACTTTAATAAATCTTGTTTTGTCGCTGAAAATGAATGGTATATGACCAATACTACTTTCTTCTGCCTCGTAAACTATTTTATCAGAACTGCCTACAGTTTTGAAATTGATCCCATCCGTGGAAGTAGACACCTGCATTTCAAGGGGTCTGTGAATCCAACTGCCAGGTTGATGGAGGAAAAAAGCTTTCACGGTACGAACGGGGATAATCTTACCAAGATCGATGGTGGCTTCCATATCTCCTCCATCAAAACCCAGATAATTTCTAAAGTGGATATTCTTACCCGGTTGACTTCTTATTCCATTTACCAGTGTAAACTCCCCATTGCCAGGATAGCTCTTGGAAGGTAGTGTTTTAAGTGTGACGGGCTTGCCTGTAGCTTTATTAATTTCAAATTTTTGAGAAAAGGTGCTTTTTACTTCTCTGTTTTTAGTCACGTATTGTGCTTGATATACACCCGATGATTGTATCAACACAGGTTTATCATAGCTTGTTTTTTGAGGAGAGATCCATTCTATTTTTCCCTCCGATGATTTACTACTTAAGGCAAGTTCAACTCCATTTTTATTTTGGTCTGGGCTTAGTTTACTTACCATTTCGTAGTAGGCCATACTTGGTTTCACACCCCATTGCTCATATCTTTTTATCAGTGGCCCAATTTTCTTTTCAAATTCAGTCCAGTTTTTTTTGTCTAGCGGTGTCCACAGTAACTCACTCAGGGCTGCAATACGAGGAAAAATCATATAAGTAATCTTGTCTTCATTTTTCATGTACTCCGTCCAAACATTCGCTTGCGCACCTAGCACTAGGTTGGCTTTACTAGCAGGGATTTCTGTTGGTAAGGGATTGTATGCATAAACTTTTTCAATGGGGTTATAACCGCCAATAGTTACTGAATCCTCTGCTAATGCTTGCGTATGATCAAAATATACGGGGTTGCCAGGTGTCATAATAACGGCATGTCCTTGCTTTGCCGCTTCTATACCACCTGCTTCTCCTCGCCAGCTCATTACAACGGCATTAGGAGCCAAACCTCCTTCCAGAATCTCATCCCACCCAATCAATGTTTTTCCTTTACTATTTAGGTATTTTTCAATGCGCTGGATGAAATAACTCTGTAATTCATGTTCATCCTTTAGCCCAAGTTCTTTAATCCTTTGTTGGCATAAAGAACATTGTTTCCAATGCGTTTTGGGGCACTCATCACCGCCAATGTGGAAGTAGGGAGAGGGGAACAATGGAATGATCTCGTCTATTATATTTTGTAAAAATTCAAAAGTTGTCTCCTTGCCAGCACAGAAAACATCGTCAAATACTCCCCATGTTTCTTGTACCAATTTTATACTGCCGTTTTTTTGCGCCTCCAGCGATTTTTTTGAAATCATGTTAGCGGGGATCACCGTGGGTTTATTGGGGAAACAACTTAAAAATGGATAAGCTGCAATGGCTGCGCTACTGTGTCCGGGCATTTCAATTTCAGGAATTACTTCTACAAATCGCTCCTGTGCGTATGCTACCACTTCCTTTATTTCTGCTTGTGTATAAAACCCACCATAATGGATATTATCATTTCCCTTTCCAGGATAGCGGCCTATGATTGTTCCATTTCTCCAGGCCCCAACTGTGGTAAGTGCGGGGTATTTTTTTATTTCAATTCTCCATCCTTGATCTTCTGTTAAGTGCCAATGAAATTTATTGAGTTTGTGATAAGATAACCAGTCGATATACTTTTTAATAAAGCTGATTGGGAAAAAATGTCTTCCTACATCCAGATGCATACCGCGGTATTGAAAACGAGGGAAATCTTCTATCTTCAGAAAAGGGATTACTAGTTGATTGTTATTGTCCTTGGTTATTAACTGCAGGAGTGTCTGATTTGCATGGTGTAAAGCCTCGGCGCTAGTAACTGTAATTGTAATTCCTTCTTTATTTACGAGCAACTCATATGAGGGCGTACTGTTGCCTTTACCAGTTTTATGAAGAATTTGGATGGTAGCTTGTTTTGCGTTGGTAGCAGCCAGTTGAATTTGAAATTGCTTTTGTAATTCCCCCGCTAGTAAACGGATGGTGTTAGATGATGATGTATGTGCATTATCCAGGAAGTAGGAGCAGTTGGAGGGGAGCGTAAAAGTTCCCTCGCTTTGTAACCAATAGGCCGGTGCAGGTATCACCATTGGTTGCGTTATACCCAGGAAGGGGAAAAGTAATAAAATTAAAAGTAGACGCATAGTAGTAATTTATGCGTCTAAAGTACCGATTAGTCTAATACGCCGAACTTTCCATTATTAAAGTCTTCTACGGCCTGCTCGATCTCTTCCCAACGATTCATAAGGAATGGGCCATAGGCTACAATGGGTTCATGCAAGGGTTGACCTGAAAGGATAAGAAGAGTGGTGCTTTCCTTGGCTTTTACTGTGATACTAGTGCCAATATTTTGAAATAACACAAAGTGATCAGCAGGGGCTAATTGTTCTTGTATAGTAACCGCTCCTTTGATAACCAGCATTCCGGTATTGAATTCTTCAGGAAGCTCAAGCGTGAATTCTTTACCCGTATTCAAATGAAGATTGTAGACATGCAGTGGACTAAAAGTTTGAGCAGGTCCTTTACTATTCATGTATTCACCAGCTATGACTTCCAGCAACCCGCCCTCAAAAGTAAACTGGCCCATTTTTTCTTTTTTAATTTCCTGGTAGCGTGGGGAGGTCATTTTAAACTGTGCAGGGAGATTAACCCAGAGTTGTACCATTTGAAAGATGCCTCCTTGCTGCGAGAAATTTTTCTCATGATATTCCTTGTGTAATACACCAGATGCTGCAGTCATCCATTGTACATCTCCTTCGCCAATCACTCCTTGATTTCCGGCGCTGTCATGATGTGCCACCTTCCCTTGATAGGCAATTGTCACTGTTTCAAAACCACGATGTGGATGAACATCAACGCCACGTTGAATTTTGCTGGGTGGAAAATTATAGGGAGATGCATAGTCCAGCATAAAGAAGGGACTCATGCGTTGTTTATTTTGGATACCTCCTGAAGGAAAAAAATTATGCACTCTAAATCCATCTCCCACCATATGTGGGGGAGGAGGGGGGATAATACGCTCTAGTTTTTTAATCATATGGCAAAGTTAACTTTCAGTGTTTAAACATTAAAATAAATTATCCTAACTTGAACCTATGTTTAATAGAAGAAGTTTTGTAAAACGACTCGGTATGCTCACAGCGGGCGCATCTGTTCAAAGTTTGGCTGCTGGAGTAGAAAAGCCATTCTTGCCCACAAAAGCCCCAATCGTAATTTCTACTTGGGATGCTGGTTTGGAAGCCAATGTCCCTGCTTGGGCAATTTTGGAAAAAGGTGGACATGCTTTAGATGCAGTAGAACAGGGTGTTCGATTAACTGAAGATTCGATTAATTGCTGCGTGGGTTTGGGTGCCAACCCAGATAGAGATGGACACGTGACCTTAGATGCATGTATCATGGATCATGAACATAATTGTGGAGCTGTTGCTTTTTTAGAGCGAATTAAACATCCCATCAGTGTAGCGAGAAGAGTGATGGAGAAGACGCCACATGTAATGTTAGTTGGCGAAGGAGCCCAACAATTTGCCTTATCAGAGGGTTTCCCGCTAGAGTCAAGCAAGTTATCTCCGGCTGCGGAAGCGGCTTACGCAAATTGGCTCCAACAATCACAATACAAGTCCCCTACTATAAATCGTGAAAATAATCAGGGGCATGGCCCATTTGCACCCAATCGTCTTGCGAATGGTGAATGGAATCATGACACCATTGGCATGCTTGCCTTAGATAAACAAGGAAATTTGAGTGGTAGCTGTACTACATCCGGCGCGGGGTTTAAAATGAGAGGCCGGATAGGAGATTCACCCATAATTGGTGCTGGACTTTTTGTTGATAATGAAGTTGGCGCTTGTGTTGCAACTGGGCAGGGTGAGGATGTTATCCGTGTGGCGGGTGCTTCTACAGTTGTAGGGTTAATGCGGGCCGGTAAAACGCCTCAACAAGCTTGTGCCGAGGTAATACAACGAATTATAAAAATCAAAAAAGACCGTGCTAAGGATATACAAGTAGCATTTCTGGCTATATCAAATCGAGGGGAAGTTGGTTCCTTTGCAATTCATCCTGGATTTTCTTTTGCCTACAGGGATTCAAACCGAAATGAATTAATCAAAGCCAGTAGCTGGTTTAAAGTGAGTTAAATTATGCTTCTTGAGATTGCAACCACTGATTTTGAAACAACCCGAACTGCGGTGGCTGGTGGAGCTGACCGAATTGAATTATGTGCAGGTTTATCTGAGGGTGGAATTACTGCTAGCAAAGGACTATTGAAACTTTGTAGACAAAAATTTGATATTCCCATTTATCCAATTATTCGTCCTAGATCTGGTGATTTTCTATACAGCAACGAGGAGTTTGAAATCATGAAGCAGGATGTACTGCTTTCTAAAGAGTTAGGTTTTGAAGGTGTGGTTTTGGGATTGCTTAATGTTGATGGAACCGTTGATTTGAGTAGGATGTCTGAACTAATCGATGCTGCATACCCGCTGGAAGTTACCTTTCATCGTGCTTTCGATAGGTGTCTTGATCCCGCAGCTGCGTTAGAGCAATTGGTTGGTTTAGGTTGTGAAAGAATTTTAACCTCTGGCCAGCAGCCAACTGCGCCGGAAGGCATTCAATTAATAGCATCGTTGCAAGCGCAAGCAGCCAACCGAATTATTGTAATGCCAGGAAGTGGTGTCCGCGCTGACTCCATCATTGAATTAGCTACAGTAACGCATTGTATAGAATTTCACACCTCCCTCCGCTCTTTAAAGAAATCTGCTATGGAGTTTGTTCATCCGTCCTTTGCAAATAGTAATGAAAGTTACATGAATCCTAACATAGTCATTGAGGCTATTCAAGAAATCAAACTGAAACTCAATTCTATTGCTAGGGGGTGAGCTAGAATTTTATTTTCTTCAAGTAGGCTGCGCCTGCTTCTGCCGCTTTAATTGGTGACCCACCCAAATAATATTCTTGTTCCATGAATAGGTATTGAAGTCCAAACTTCTTGGCTTGAGGAATTAGTTGTTTGAAATCGATACTACCTGTTCCCAAATCAACTGATTCGTAATTCTCTTTATTGATTGGCGAATTACTTCGATCCTTGATATGGCTTAATTCAAATCGTCCCGGGTATTTTTTTAACCATTCTAGGGGATTTTCACCTGCAGCTACGACCCAGTACATATCCATTTCGAAACAAACCAGCTTGGGGTCTGTTTCTTGCATTAATATGTCCTGAGGGAAAACACCATTTATTTTTTTAAAAGAGTAGTCATGATTGTGATATGCAAATTTTATGCCCTGTGCTGCACATTGTTTTGCTTTTTCATTAAAAAGCGCTGCAATTCTTTTATAATCATCTATACTTTTTTGCGGACCAACCCACGGGCAAATCAAGTATTTCATATTTACAGCAGCCGCCTGCTCTACTTTTTGATCAAAATCACTAAAAATGTCACAATGAGAAGAAATCAATTCTATCCCTAAATCAGCAGTGAATTGCTTAAACTCCAAGGGCTTCATATTCCAATACATGCCATGCGGTCCCTCATAGCTCTCTATTTGTGTATATCCCATCTTGGCTATAGCTGTAATTGTCTCTTTTTCCCTTCCGTTGATTACATCTCGCAAAGTGTATAATTGGATTCCAAATTTTTTGGCAGTGGGTTCTTCCGTAAGAAAGGCAGCCCAAGAAGTATTACTACCCAATAATGTAGCTCCCGCTATGCAACTAGCAGCTTTTAAAAATTTTCTTCTATTTTCCATAGTATTAAAATTACTCCGCCCAAGCTTTTTCACCTTTTATATACGGCACGTTTCCGTCATACCTGCCAGGTACTGGCACATGTCGAAGGGTTTTGGTCATTCCGGTTTCAGAGGAGAAAAATCCCCAAAGAGTCAGTTGTTTCATCATGGAGTAATAATGAGGTGGAGTTTTTTTCTCTTTATTTTCTTCACGCTTGCTATTAAAGTCTTTTGCTTCTCTCTCCAGCGTTTGTAGTAGGGAAAGCTTCTGTGATGCCTCTAGCTCTATAAAAGGTTTATTAAAATCTTTTTGACATCTTTCATTTAACAAGGATACTCCCTTTATAAAGGCATCTTGCTCCTCTTTGGTATAGCAATCCTCAATCATGATTTTCATAAAAGCACCAGTTTGAGCCGCTTTTGCACCTGGTGTATCAGTAGTGGGAATGATAGTTTCCGCCACTTCATCCAATAATGCTATGGTAGCAGGGGTAAAAGCAGATACGGGACCCGCAGTAGATTTGCAGCCCGTTAAAAAAAGTTCTCCACCCACCACGGCAACTCCCGTTAGAAGGGCGATTGATTTCAGTAGTTCTCTTCTTTCCATTTGAATAGATATTAAAGGTTACCTTTTTTAAGTTCTTCAACAGCAAAATTGGCAGCGCGTGCTGTCATGGCCATATAGGTTAACGAGGGATTAACACAAGAAGCACTGGTCATGCAAGCTCCATCTGTTATAAATAAATTCTTACAATCCCATACTTGGTTATTTCCGTTCAGTACTGATGATTTAGGATCTCTTCCCATACGAGCAGTTCCCATTTCATGGATGCCCATTCCAACTTCATAGCCATAGTCGTACGTATAGGCGTTCTTTAGTCCGGCAGCTTCCAACATCTCTTTGGCATCGTTCATCATATCCTCTCTCATCTTCTTTTCATTTTCCTTTATTTCTACATCCATATCCAATACAGGAAGCCCCCATTTATCTTTTACATTTTTATTCAAGCTGATTTTATTCTCGTGATAGGGTAGCATTTCTCCGAATCCCATAATCCCCATATGCCAATTGTCGCTTGGAACACTTAGTGCATCTTTTAATTCCGCGCCGATGGTAAATTCTGCAACATGCACACCTCTGCCTCTGCCAGCTCCTCCCTGATATCCAAATCCTCTTACATAGGAGCGCTTGTCGTCATACACGTTCCTAAAGCGTGGCACGTAAACGCCAGTGGGTCTTCTTCCATATTGATAGCGATCTCCGTATCCTTCTGCGGTAGCGCCTGCCCCACATCTAAAGTGATGATCCATTACATTATGGCCTAACTCTCCACTGCTACTTCCAAGCCCCTCGGGCCAAATATCAGTAGCGCTATTCATTAAAATCCATGTAGAATTGAAAGAGGATGCGCAGAGAAAAACAATTTTAGCCTGGTACTGTACTGTTTTATTATCGGTGGCATCTAAAACTTCAACTCCTTTTGCTTTTTGTGTGTTCTTGTCATAAAGTACCTGCGTAACTATGGAAAAAGGACGAAGCGTGAGCTTTCCTGTTTTCATGGCAGCAGGCAGGGTAGAGGATTGCGTACTAAAATATCCTCCAAAGGGACATCCTCTCCAACAACGGTTTCTATATTGACAATTGGTTCTTCCTTCGTGGGGTACAGTGATGTTGGCACTTCTTCCAATTATTAAATGTCTTTGACCTTTAAAGTGTTTCTTGAGCTTTTCTGCCACATCTTTCTCTACACAATTCAGATCCATTGGGGGCATAAATTCGCCGTCAGGCAGTACTTCAAGCCCCTCTTTACTTCCTTGAATTCCTGCAAATTTTTCAACATGGCTATACCAAGGTGCCAGGTCATCATATCGAATAGGCCAATCAACTCCATGTCCGTCTACAAGGTTGGCTTCAAAATCCCATTTATTAAAGCGATAGCTCTGTCTTCCCCACATGAGTGAGCGACCGCCAACATGATAACCTCTGAACCACGAGAAAGGTTTTGTTTCAGTATAAGGACATTCTTTGTCCTTCACCCATAGATCCAATACTGTTTCATTGAGGGGATAGTCTCTTTTCAGTACCGGATAATCTTCTAACATTTGTTGCGTGGGTCTTATGCCTCGGTGAGGAAACTCCCACGATTCTTTGGTTGCATTAACATAGTCTTTAATATGCTCAATATCTCTTCCTCTTTCTAGCAAAAGGACATTGAGACCTTTCTCAGTCAGTTCTTTTGCGGCCCATCCTCCACTAATTCCAGAGCCTACAACAATAGCATCATACTGAATAGTTGACATAGCGTTTTATTTTTTTAAATCGTACAAATTTTGATGGCCTTTTGCAAGGCAGCTATTTTTTCCTCTTTGGTTTTACCAGTTGGAATAAACTCTTGTGCTACAAACCCCGTATATCCCGTTGCCGCAATGGCTTGCATGATGGCAGGGTAGTAGAGTTCTTGTGTTTCGTCTATTTCGTGACGCCCAGGCACTCCAGCAGTGTGGTAATGTCCAAAGTAAGCGTGGTTTTCTTGAATCGTGCGAATTATATCACCTTCACTGATCTGCATATGGTATATGTCATATAAAAGTTTAAAATTGTTAGATCCTAATCTTTTACATAACTCGATTGCCCATGCTGAATTGTCGGCCATATAGTCTTTGTGATCAACCTTACTGTTAAATAATTCCATTTGAATGGTTATTCCATGCTTCTCTGCGAGGGGCATGATTTGTTGAAGACCTTTTATGCAGTTTGCAAGACCTGTATCATTATCCATTCCATCCCTGTTTCCAGAAAAACAAATCAGATTTTTATATCCAGCTTTTGCAACGATAGGTATAGCCTCTTGATAATCTTTGATGAGCCATGGGTGGTTGGCTGTGTTGTTCCAGCCTTGCGTAAGACTGACTTTTCCTCCTGTATAACACATCGAACAATTGATTCGGTGTTCCTTCAAAATTGTAAAATCTTTAGGAGCTACTAAATCAATGGCAGATATTCCCAATTGTTGAGCTACCACACACAATTCTGATAATGTTAGAAATCCATACGTCCAACTACATACGGAGTGATTGATGATGCCTGAGAAAGTATGTTGCTTTTTTTTCCAATTAATAGCACCATTGATTTGACTAAGGGGAAGTGAGGCTGCTACTACTGCTTGTCCAGCTTTTATCAGGAGTGCTCTTCTAGAGCTGCGTGCTTTATTCATGCTTACTTTTTTGTTGAAGAGGGGTCTTTGAATAACAGGAGAAATAATACAAGTATAGCAGCTGCGATGCCAGCAGGTACCATCCAAATTGCATTCCAATCGTGTCCGGAAACTGTTTTGTATTGGTCGGCAATCAATCCAGCCAGCCAAAAGCCAACCAACATTCCAGCTCCATAGGTAGCAAG
>CAIRNW010000397.1 GCA_903879995.1 uncultured Bacteroidota bacterium | reverse complement strand
TGATAAAATCAGGATTTTGATCGGTGTGCTCGACTACCTCAGAAATTAAGAGTCGGACCGCATTACTTCCTATGTCGATGGCTGCCAGTTTCACTTCGGATTCAAATTTACAGATTGAAATAAATAAAAAATAAAAAAATGCTTTACGGTTTCATAACATCTACTTAATAACCAGTTAACGTTACCTGTTTTACTTCGGTAAACAGTTAGTAATGCAAAAAAGAAATCCCGATGTGGTAGTGCTAAGCGATATTCACTTGGGCACTTATGGCTGTCATGCGAGGGAGTTGGTTCATTATTTGAAAAGCATTACCCCCCAATTACTGATCTTAAATGGAGATATTATAGACGGCTGGCAATTTAGCAAAAGCTACTTTCCCCCAGCCCATATGCAGGTTATTAAAGAGATTCTAAACTTACTAGCCCAAGGCACACGGGTTGTGTATGTTACCGGCAATCATGATGAAATGTTGAGGCGCTACAGTGAGTTGCAATTGGGTAATTTCCAACTGACAGATAAGTTGGTCATCGAAATGAATGGAAAACGTACCTGGATTTTCCATGGGGATGTTTTCGATGCTACTACAAAGGGAAGTGCAAAGATCATTGCAAAGTTGGGAGGATGGGGATATGACTGGCTGATTCTTCTAAACCGACTTATAAACTGGATGCTGACTCAAATGGGGCAACCTAAGATGAGCTTGAGCAAGAAGGTTAAAAATGGAGTAAAAAAAGCAGTAAGCTGGATTGCGGATTTTGAACAGACTGCAGCAGAGTTGGCCATCAACAAGGGATACGATTATGTGATTTGCGGGCATATTCACCAACCTCAACAGCGTGTGGTAACAACTGCTGAAGGGCAAGTTACTTACCTAAATAGTGGGGATTGGATTGAAAATTTAACCGCTCTTGAATATTCCAACCAAACTTGGGAGATCTATCAATACAAAGAAGAGGACTACCAGTTGGCACCGGTGGTAAGTATACAAAAGCAGTTACCTGAGTTAAATGTAGAAACAGATGAGATTGGCTTACATATTCACCAACTACCTTTTTAATCGGAGCAATTGATGAAAATACTCTATGCAATACAGGCAACCGGTAACGGGCATATTAGCAGAGCCATTACCCTTCTACCCCACTTACAAAAGTGGGGTCAGGTTGATTGTTTTTTGAGCGGCAATAACAGCCATCTACAAGCTAATTTGCCTATCAAATTTAGAAGTAAAGGAATCAGTCTTTACTATAATAATACCGGGGGACTGGATTACTCAAAGATTGCCTTCCAGCGTAATCCAGTGGGCATTTACAAAGAGGTCATGTCCTTACCTGTTGAAAAATATGATTTGATATTGAATGATTTTGATTGCTTAACCTCAATGGCTTGTAGCCTCAAAAAGATCCCCTCAGTACATTTTGGACATCAAGCCAGTTTTCAATATGCAGAATCACCCAGACCCGCTTTTAAAAGCTGGCATGGAGAGTTACTCCTGAAAAAATACGTTCAGGCTACACATCATATCGGATTACACTTTGAAAAGTACCATCCTGCAATATTTGGAGCCATCATAAAACAGGAAATTTTAGATGCAACCCCGGTAAATCTGGGACATATCACGGTTTACCTTCCCGCACTACATGATAGCTTCTTACAATCTTTACTTAAAAAAATACCGCTTCAACGATTTGAGGTTTTTAGCAAAACAGTAAAAACTGTAACACAGCAGAATAATGTTATTTTTAAACCTATCGAGCAAGAGTCTTTTAATAGGAGTTTAATCAGCAGTGCAGGAATAATTTGTGGAGCAGGATTTGAAACACCCGCAGAGG
>CAIRNW010000396.1 GCA_903879995.1 uncultured Bacteroidota bacterium | reverse complement strand
AGTTTTGTCTTTGTACCAGTATATGCAGTTGACATGGGCTAATTTTTCTCAATATAGGAAGAAAAACAAGAGCTTAAATTGTGAAGCTATCAGGTATGATTGCTCCTTTTTTTATCACCACTATTCCATCTTTGACACAATAAAGCGGATGGTCTTTATTTTCCAAGTGATTCCCCCCATTAATGCGAACATCATTTCCAATTCTGACGTTTTTATCGAGAATGGAATTTCGGATATAACATCGCTCGCCAACTCCAACTGGTGGAATCCCTTTACGTTTATTCTCCTCCAGTTCATCCAGTGTTTCATAACTATCACTTCCCATCATGTATGTATCAACTACTGTTGTTCCTAAACCAACCCTGCTTCGGATCCCAATCACACAGCGTTCCATCCGTGAGGCACTAATGATAGATCCTTCTGCAACAAGCACCTTTTCCATGGTAGTGCCGCTGATCTTTGCAGGGGGTAACATCCTAGAACGCGTATAGATAGTTCGATGGCTGTCAAACATATCAAAAGCCGGAATTTCCTCCGTTAATTCAATATTAGCTTCAAAGAATGAGCGAATGTTCCCAATGTCAGTCCAATAGCCCGCATATTGATAACTAGCTACTTTATACCGTCCGATTGACTGTGGCATGATTTCTTTTCCGAAATCCGTAGCCTCCTTAAATTCATTACGCAGTAGATCAAAAAGGAGACTGCGGTTGAAAATGTAAATACCCATGCTAGCCAAGTAAACACGTCCATTTTTTTTCATTTCCTCACCCGTGTCACTTACCCATTCGGGCAGCACGGAAGCAGATGGCTTTTCGATAAAAGACGTAATCATTCCTGACTCGCTTTTTAAAATTCCAAACTCAGGCGCCTCACGCGCAGAGACAGGAATAGTTGCGATAGTGATAGCAGCTCCAGATTGTTTATGCTGATCCAGCATAGCAGCAAAATCCATTTGATAAAGCTGATCGCCTGAAAGAATTAAAACATACTGGCTTTCAAATGGCTCAATATGTCTTAGTCCTTGCCGAACAGCATCGGCCGTTCCCTGAAACCAGGTTGGATTGTCCGGAGTTTGCTCAGCAGCCAAAATATCCACAAATGCCTTGCTAAAGGCACTAAAATGATAGGTGTTCTTAATATGTCTATTGAGTGAAGCTGAGTTGAATTGTGTTAAAACAAACATCCTACCAATTCCATTGTTTAAGCAATTAGAGATTGGAATATCTACCAACCTATACTTTCCAGCTATGGGAACTGCAGGCTTGGATCGGGTTGCCGTTAATGGATAAAGACGTGACCCCGCTCCTCCACCCAAAATCACTGAGAGGATCTCTGTTGCATGTGTAATAGTTCTTATTGCCATATTCTTTATTTTAATTGCTGATACAACTGTATGTAGTTAGCGGCAGCTTTATTCCAAGAAAAATCAAGCTCCATCATTTGCTTACAGTAGGTTGCATATTCTTTAGGATTATTATCGTAGAGGTGAATAGCACGTCTTATGGTATAAGTTATATCCCAAACAGAAGCCTCATTAAAACAAAGCCCATATCCTCCGGCATCTCCCACATCAACTACCGTATCAATTAGTCCACCAACTCTTCGCACCAGCGGCATCGTCCCAAATCGCAAAGCATAAAGCTGATTCAGACCACATGGCTCCACGCGACTGGGCATTAATAAAAAGTCGGAAGCTGCATACAATCCATGACTGAGTGCTTCCTGATATCCAATGTAACAATTGTAAAATCCTCCAGCGATATTTCTCAATTCCTTCAATTGATATTCAATATCGTGTTGGCCTGAACCGAGCACAATATAATTGGCACGACCCGGGTTATGCAACAAAGCATCTTGGATGGCAACAGGCAATAAATCGGCTGCTTTCTCCCCTACTAAACGACCAACAAATGAAAAAAGAGGTAATGAGGAATCCATTCCAAACTCTTTACATATTTCCTCTTTGTTCTTGCGCTTTCCTTCCACCAAATTGTCTTTATTGTAATGGAATAGCAAGTACGGATCACAGGAAGGATCCCATATCTCAGTATCAATTCCGTTTAGTATCCCAACACACTTACCTTTTTCATACTCAAACAGATTTTCAAGTCCTCCCGCCTGTGTCATCAACTCTTTCAAATAGCTATGGCTAACCGTTGTAACACGCCAGGCTGACTTAACGGCAGCCGCTAATGGATTAATCTGCCCATGCCAGTCCAATATGTTCCATTTCCATGGATCATAAGGAGGTAATAGTGCATGTTTATCCCATGCAAAAGCACCTTGGTATTGCGCATTGTGGACTGTAAAAACAGTAGGAATTGTATGTAAACGAGATCGAAACTGATTGACTTGCGTTAAAAAAAATGGGATAAGCCCGCAATGATGATCATGACAATGTATAACAGAGGGCAAGTGCTGCCAATGAAAAACCCAGTCACATACTGCTAATTGAAATGCGATGAATCGCTCCGTGTCGTCCGCATAACCATATACTTTTTCACGATCTAATAAACCATTTACATCTACCAGGTATAAATCAAAGCCCAGTTTATTAGATTTTTCTCGAATGATGCTATAACGGAAAAACTGTTCATGCAGGTATTGTCCCCCCTCGTGCACCAACTCCCATTCTTCCTGATACAAAAAAGAAGTACGATACATCGGTATAACAACCTTAGCGTAGACTCCAAGCCTATTTTGGTATTTAGGTAGTGCCCCCACCACATCTCCCAAACCACCAGCCTTTGCTACCGGAAAACACTCCGCTGCAACATGTAAAATCTCCATAAAAACACCTCTCGTTACTTCGTAATTTAAGCCAAAAAAATGAGGCATCATTCCAAAAATCACCTATTTTCAACCCTACCAAAAAAACCAATTCATGAGTCAACAAACTAAATGGTCACAATTCAGTGTTCTAATCAGTGTTTTCTTCTTTTGGGGTTTTGTGGCAGCCTCCAACGATATCCTGATTCCTGTGTTCAAGGAGAAGCTAAATCTAGAGCAATGGCAGTCACAAATGGTATCGTTTGCCTTCTATGTGGCCTATACTGTGGGATCGTTAATTTACTTTGGGGTATCAAAATTGATGGGAGGAGATCTTCTGAATAAAATTGGTTATAAAAATGGTATCGCGTTAGGACTTGTGATCTCAGCGCTCGGCTCATTACTCTTCTATCCAGCTGCGCAACAATCGTCCTTTAATTTGATGATTACCGGGCTCTTTATAGTAGGCTTAGGTTTTTCGCTACAACAAACAGCAGCAAATCCCCTTGCCATTGTGATGGGAGACCCTCAAAGAGGAAGTCAACGTCTCAGCATGGCTGGAGGAATCAACAACCTAGGAACCACCATTGGTCCCGTACTTGTTAGCTTAGCCATTTTTGGATCGGTGGTTGCCAGTACTGGCGTTGCCAGTATCGAAAGCGTTAAAACTCCATATTTAATATTAGGGGCTGCTTTTTTAGTTGCCGCAATTATTTTTAAATTCTCATCCGTTCCTAACCATGTAGAGCCCACCTCACTAAGCAGTAATGATACGTCAAGTACGGCAGATCGTGCCAGTGTCTGGAAGTATCCACAATTAGTGATGGGAATGGTTGCCATATTTTTATACGTAGGCGTAGAGGTAACCACCGCCTCAAATCTTCCGGAGTTCATGCGGATATATACACAAACAGAAACAAAAGATATTGCGCCTTATGTTTCTTTATACTGGGCAAGCTTGATGATTGGACGTTGGACGGGTTCAGTGGGTGCCTTGGACATCAGCGGTGGAATTAAACAAATTTTACGTTTTATCATGCCCTATATCGCTTTTGGTGTTTTCTTACTAATAAACAGTTTAGCCGATCATGATATCACTCCATTCTACGTTTATGGAGTTGTAATAATTGCTATGATTATTGGTGATATTCTAAGCAAAGGGAATCCCGCCAGACAACTTTTAATTTTTTCCATCATGGGAGCATTAGCCACACTGATTGGGATGTTAGCAAGTGGAATGGTGAGCGTTTACGCGTTTATAAGCGTTGGACTCTTCTGTTCTACACTGTGGCCATGTATTTTCACCCTAGCCATAGCTGGTCTTGGCAAACATACTAATGAAGGATCTGGCTTGTTAATCATGATGATTATGGGTGGAGGTTTTATCAGCCTGCTGCAAGGATTTTTAGCGGATGACGCTTATTTAGGAATACAGTGGTCCTACCTAGTTGGGGTTGCATGTTTCGTTTACCTCGCCTACTACGCAATCAGCGTGTCAGGACTACTTAAAAAACAAGGTATTGATTACGATAAAAATAGTGCTGGCCCAGGCGGACATTAATAACTGTTAAAATACAAGGAATTTTTATGTATGCGATTGGTGTTGACATTGGAGGAACCAATACAAAATTTGGTATAGTTGACAGAGAGGGAAAAATACTTGAACAAGGCAGACT
>CAIRNW010000395.1 GCA_903879995.1 uncultured Bacteroidota bacterium | reverse complement strand
TGCAGTCTGGCTTTGCAAAATAGGAAACCAACTAGGCATTGGGGACGCCCTTTGTTTCAAACAGGTAGAAACAAAGTTTTTAGAAACCACTATGACCGGGCAATTCATTGCTTCCTTTACCCTTTCTTTTATTGGAGGATTGATTCTTGCCTTCCCCTATGTATTCTGGGAGTTTTGGCGCTTTATTAAACCTGCACTTTCCCCGAACGAACTCAAGAAAACCAGAGGTGTGATTTTTTGGGTGTCGCTACTCTTTTTTACGGGAGTCCTATTTGGCTATTATATCCTTACTCCTTTTATGGTCAATTTCTATTTCAACTATAAATTGAGTGAGCAGATTCAGATCATGCCTTCCTTTTCAGATTATTTAGAAAATCTGATTTACACAACCTTTGGTATTGGATTGCTATTTCAACTTCCCTTACTGATGAGTCTGTTAACCAGAATTGGTATTGTATCTGCACGCTTTTTAAGACAATACCGTCGGCACGCGTTCGTCATTATTCTTATTGCCGCTGCTGTGATTACTCCCTCCACCGATCCATTTAGTTTAACCATAGTGACCATTCCACTTTACTTACTCTTTGAAGCCAGTATTGTTATTGCCTCGCGTATTAACAAAAGACAGGAAAAAGAGCGAGCGGAGGAGTGGAGTTAAATTTTCAACACATGAATAGCTCCTTTAATCTACAGTTGCCCGTTGCATTGGGAGGTGACCATGCTGGGTTTAGCTACAAAGCTCAGTTAATTGCTTTCCTGGAAAAAAAAGGAATTCCCGTGCTAGACTTGGGGCCTTTTAGTGATGCTTCTGTGGACTACCCTGACTTTGCGCATCCTGTTGCACAAGCGGTTGAGGAAGGAAAGGCAGCCTGTGGTGTTTTGATTTGTGGCAGTGGAAATGGAGTAGCGATCACTGCCAATAAACATGCCGGTATACGTGCTGCGCTGTGTTGGGAAAAAGAATTGGCACAGCTGGCCCGTTCTCACAATAATGCAAACGTGCTTTGTATGCCCGCCCGATTTGTATCGGTTGAGGCAGCTATAGAAATGCTGCAAGCATTTCTCGAAACTCCTTTTGAAGGTGGTCGACACGAAAATCGGGTACAAAAAATCGCTTGTCGCTAAGATTAGCCGTTCATCCCAGTTACGAGGGTTTACCAGCATTTGGAAGTATATTTATCCTCTTCAAATCAATCCGCTATGTATAAACTACTCTCCCTTTTATTCCTGTTGGCTCCTTTGGGTCTGCTGGCACAAAAAAAAGATAAAGCAGTTATAAAAGCTGCTTCCACCATCACCGCTGCAGATATGCAGCGACACTTATATATAATTGCAGGTGCTGAAATGGAAGGACGAGACACTCCTTCGCCAGGTCTTGAAAAAGCGGCTACCTATATCGAAAATCATTTTCGTTCATTGGGCTTATTAGCAGGAAACAATGGTAGTTATCGACAGTACTACCCGCTCTATAAGGATTCTATGACGCATGCCTCCATAGAAATTAATGGAAACGCTTTAAAAATGGGAGAGCATTTTGCACCCCTTACTACTAATTATAGCGCGGGAATGCGTTTTGCTGAAGTTGTATTTGCAGGATTTGGAATTGTGGATGGAGAAGTGCGTAACGATTATAAGGATTTAAATGTAGCCGGAAAATTGGTACTTATTGCCGATGGAACACCTGCAGACTACAAACCAGCCGCGGGAAATGCACGTTCCATGAATGCACCGGGTTCTCCCAATGGTAAATTAATGGCCGCCATGAGCAGAGGTGCCGCAGCGGTGTTGGTTATTCAATCTAATTTTCCCCGTCGCGTTGGTGCCATGGGAGGAAACTGGAGTATGAACGGTTTCCGGCCTACACAACCTGTATTTGGTTTCTATATAGCAGCAGAAAAAGCAGCTGCATTGTTGCAAACCGAGGCAAGTGGTTTAGTGGATCGAATCAAAAAAGGAGAAGTACCTGCAAAAACTTATAAAGCAGAAGTAGCATTACATTATGCAAAAGAAACAGTAAAAACAGAAGTTTCCAATGTACTGGGAGTTTTAGAAGGGACTGACAAGAAGGATGAATATGTGGTGATCACATCCCATTATGATCACGTGGGT
>CAIRNW010000394.1 GCA_903879995.1 uncultured Bacteroidota bacterium | reverse complement strand
GGATAAACAGTTGAAACAGTTGGTGTAGCCGCTTGCGTAAATGAAAGTGTAGTGGCTTGAATGGAGTTCACCAAGAATGTACTAAACGCTCCTAACTGTGCTTGTTGTAGTTCGTAGTTAAGTGCAAAAATAATTTCCGGATTATTCAATTTTTTACCCGGATCAAAACAGTCAGCATAGTTGGCATTTAAATTAAGTGAGGCACCCTGTAAATTGCGTACTTCCTGCAGTACAGCTTTTGCAGCGGTTAAATCAACGGGGCCTCCACTCATATGTGTTCCGGACCAAATCAAAACATCACCCTTAAGCACCAAACTAGCCACACGACTCCAGTATACACGCTTTCCAGCGGGCATTGTATTGGACGAACCAAAAAGTTGTAGGGATTGCTCGATGTCTTTCTTGATTTGGATCATGATAGAGTCAGACGGAGTTCTACGCTTATACGTTTGCGCAGTATTTGTGATAGTCTCGATCGGCTCCGTATTAAGAGGCACATCCCCCCATGTTCTTAACATCGTATAATAAACATAGGCACGTAGTCCATATACCTCTGCCAGAATTTTATTTTTTTCTGCATCCGGTAAAGGAGTTTGGGGAATGATCTTGATAACGTTATTAAAATTGAAGACCAGGTTATAAAAACTAGCCCAGTTGGTAAATGGAACATTCAGATTACTGATATTATGACGATAAAGGTTTTGCAAACCACCATCGACAGATTCGGTAAATAATCCATCTACCCAAATGTCTGAGCGCATTTCGCCAAGTTGGAAAAATGTTCCTGTGTAGTTGCGGAACAATCCATATACACCATGATAAAGTGTACGTGCCGCATTGGGATCTTTTAAAGCCTGATCCTTGCTAATTGTATCCTGGGGTACTACTTCATCCAATTGCTTAGTACAAGAAGCGATTGTTGCAAGCAGCAAACCTCCAATTACGAATTGTTTTAAAGTACGATAGTTCATACCTGAATATTTTTGTTGGTTAGTCATTGATTAAAGATTTACGCGTACACCAAAAGTGAGACGTTTAGGTAGCGGGAACTTACCCTGATCAAATCCACCCACTTCAGGGAAATTGCCGCTATAGCCAGAGAAATAAATAAGGTTAGTTCCTGTAACATTTACGGTTACGTTTTTAAACTTACCTGCAAATAAGCCCTGTAGTAAATCATTATTTAAATCATAGCTAAGCGTTAATTCTCGGAGCATCACGTAATCTCCTTTCTCCCACAAATTGGCAGCCGGGTTATTACCGCTGGCATCAGTGGCGTAGTTACGACCTTGGTTTGCCCAATAGAAGCGAGGTAGCGAACCATTCGGATTAGAAGGTGTCCATGTTTTAAGCGCTTCTGAAGTTGAATTCTGAGAACCCTGTACCTGGCTTAATCCACGTACGATTTCATTATTGAGAATTACAAATCCAAATGCATAATCAAATCCTGCGTATAATCTAAATCCGCGCATACCCCCGGCAAATGAAAAACCACCAACATACTGTGGAGTAGTTCTTCCCACTTTAACAAATTGACGACTGTCGATGGTATCATTTTTATTTACTTGATGCCAACGAGCATCTCCCAGTTGTTTGATACGCTTATTGGTATAAGGTAAAAAGGCGTTATACACTCTTGCATCTTCCGTGATTTTATTCAAATCAGTATAAAGACCGGTCCAACGTGGTGCCCATATTTCATCCAAACCAATTCGTTCGCCCTCTACCAAACCACCCACATACATCAGCTGGCCTGGACGATTGGGATCCCAGACAAAAAAGCCACTGGTGCGGTTACCAGGCAATCCATTGAATGGAAGTTTTTTGGCGTAACTCTTCACGTGTGAAAAGTTAGCACTCACATCAAGACTGAACCCTTCTTGTGTTTTAGGCTCAATCAACTTGACGTTCATCATTAATTCAATTCCCTTGTTCTGCAACTGACCCAGGTTAGTGGTAAAGCTGCTAAATCCAGTTTGGGAAGAAATACCCAAACCTGCCAACTTATCAAATACATTACGTACATAATAATCGGCATTGATCATGATGCGGTTCTTGAGAAGTCCCAAATCCACACCAAAGTTTAAACTGTTCGCTCTTTCCCAGCGAACATTAGAGTTGATATAAGAACCCACATACGTACCACCGAATCCATTGTATGTTCCGGCATTGTTATACACCTGCGCAGTTGCAAAATATCCTAGTGAGTTTACGTTACCGTTAACACCATAACTGATTCTTGGCTTAATGCTAGAAACATAACGTGTAAGTCCTGCGTTTTGATAAAAGTCCTCATTATGCAAATTCCATCCCACAGATACTCCGGGGAATGTTCCATAATAATTATCTTTTTTCAAACGGCTTGATCCATCAACACGGATAACGGCAGTCAGCAAGTATTTGTTTAAGTACGTGTAATTCACGCGGCCGATCAAGGATGCCAATCTTTCCCACTGACTAAAGTTAGAAGAAGCTCCTGCAGGATTTGCAATACTTGTTCCTAACACATTGGGAGGAGTAGAAGCAGCCAACCATGGAATCAAGTCTGTGGGTGCCCCCTGCGAAAATCCTGAGTTAACATATGTTTTGTAGTCATAAAACTCACCCCCCGCCAACGCGGTTACCGTGTGGCCTTTGAAGTTTTTATTAAACTGTAAGAAGGCGTTAGTGGTATACTGCATGTTTTTTGTGTTATTGAAACTTGCAGCACGGTTAGTGTTAAAGGCACCTCCGTTTCCTTGCTGAAATGCCTTTGTGAAAAAATTATTATTAGTATACTGATAATAACCAGAAGCACTTGCTACTAATTTGCAGCGCGGAGAAATAGTGTATTCAAGATTAACACCGCCTAAGAATCGCTGTTGATTGGTATTGTTAACCGTAAGGTTACTCCAATACATGGGATTACCAAGTGTTACATCATTAGGACCAGGTAGTTGAACTCCTGATGTATCATTTTTATAACGAACGGTGGGAGCAACACCCACAAAACGCTGCATCAAGCCTCCAG
>CAIRNW010000393.1 GCA_903879995.1 uncultured Bacteroidota bacterium | reverse complement strand
GGTTGCCCCTTGGGGCATTTTTTTTGAAGAGCGTACAACCCTTTCTCACCAGGTTATCCGTACCGGCTTCACTTCTCCGATTGAAATTATATGATCGGACACCGCATGACCTTTACAAAGAGGTACCACATACACGTTATCATTGCCCTTTTCAAGAATTTTTACCAGACTGGCCACCAGTGCTATTCGTTCGCAATGCACTTCTGCGCACCAGATGACCCACTGATCGGAATGTCTTTTCCAGTGTTCCATCCAACTATGGTAGGGGTAGGGGCTTAGCGGTAAACCCTTATAGTTTTGAACGGTGGCCATACTGATTCAATTTATTTCAATGAGTCCAATAGCAACCTGCAAGGTTCAGAACTTGTGAATAGGGCGATTAGGTATTTTATGCAGTGGGGGTAGGTATTTTTCTGAGATTTCATACTTGTTTTCTTCTTATCTTTTTTCCTAAAATCAAAATCAATAGTAATTAGCAATTTTATCTCTTTAAAAAAGGCCGTCGAAATGACAACGCTATACAGGGCGCAGATGGACACGATCTTGGCAGATGAGTACAAGGGTCAGGACATCTTGGCCAAAAGCGAGCTATTTTCGAAAGAGCAAGTAGAAAAACTGTTGGCAAATCCTGGCTGTAGTCAACTGAGGGTCTACTATGGTATGAGCCAAGATCTAAAAGTTCATGCGTTATTAGTAGGAGTGAACGATAGGGGAGAGGATATGTTGAATGGTAGTTCGCTAACTAATATTGAAGAAGAAGTGATTGAGGATGCAAAGCGGTGCCCTCCTGACTGTCCTCCGTCATCTCCCCTAAATTCTTAAATGGCTATGCCACCATACTGGGTCTCTGTAGTAATGGAATTCTCTGTTCTTATCAGCGTAGCCATCTCTTTTCTAAAAGTGCAACAAGTTAGCAAAGACTATATTCCATTTGTGATTTCACTTTGGTTCAATCTTTTCGGTTGCATCGTTTCTGAGTTCACTATGCGCGTTTGGGGGTCTAATGCGGTAAGTGCCAATTGCTACTTTATTATTTTTTCTCTGTTGATCTTGTGGCAGTTTAAGAGATGGAGGCTGTTTGATAACCGCCCTTCGGACTTTTATGTGTTGATCGCCGTATTCGTTGTTATCTGGATCATTGATAATTTTATAGTAGGCAGTCTGTTTGTATTTAATCCTTATGCTCGTATCATTAACTCGATGGTGATGGTGTTTCTGTCTATCCATTTGTTAAGTAGTCAACTGACTATTCGTCCCGAGCCTTTTTGGAAAAGCGCCAAACAGCTGATTCTGGTGACCTATATTCTGCTGTTAACCGTAAAAATAGCAACCGAATTTTTTTGGCAATTCGGTAGCCAACTTGGGGATCTTTTCATGAATAATGTAAGTTCTATTTATCAATACATAAATTTTGCAGCCAATTTGCTGTATGCGTACACAATGTTATGGATCCCCGTCACTACTCGTTATTCCTGGCTATCACGCTAGCTACGCTGTTTGTTGTAGCTATTCTATTGTATTTTGTTTTTCGAATAATACAAAAGCAGCAGGAATTATTGCGCTTGCAACGCAAGGTGGCCAAGGTAGAAGTGGCCACTCTCGAAAAAGAGCGCGCACGTATTGCAGGAGATCTGCACGATGATATCGGTCCTTTACTGGCCGCCGTCAAGTATCGGATCGAAATAGTAGTTCCCGGTACTGAGCGGGATCAAACAGAGCTTAGTGTTTGTGCAGATCATTTGAATGAAGCTATGGTACGGCTCAGAAAAGTAACGCACAATCTGCTCCCTGCAGTGTTGGAAAAAAGGGGACTGACGGAGGCTATCCAAGAGTTGGCTGTGAGCACGGAAAAGCTCTATCCTTTGAAGGTTGAGTTAATAGCGGATATGGCAGTTCCACTTAACAAAGAGAATGAGATCCACTTG
>CAIRNW010000392.1 GCA_903879995.1 uncultured Bacteroidota bacterium | reverse complement strand
TCTCTTGACTCTCCAGATGTTCAGGTCAAAATCATAGCAAAGTTAATCAAGGAAATGTTTTCAATGCAGAACGTAATCGATCCACTTGAAATTGATCATGAGGAGTATACATATAAAGATAAAAAATCCATTTTTATTTTTGATAAAACTATTGGCAGCCTTCGTCTTTCTTCAAAATTAGCGCAAAAAGATGTTTTAATGGGTGCTTTAGATGAAACTATTGCACTTTTGGATACCAAAAATTTTGTTCATTTTTTAGGTACAAACGAAAGAATTAATGGAAGCACTGTCGAATGTATAAAGAAGTTGAGGATTGCATTAGGCTAGTAGTACGTCCCTCTCTACCAATGGAACTATAGCAGGGGATAAATGGACTATTTGCTTGAGGCCAGGAACATAAAAAGAGTGGCACTTTTAATAAACGAGTCTTCCCTCTTAAGCACGCAGCCACCCTAATATTTTTTATGGTACCAAGTCCCTTTGGTAGCTTATTAATCGCTAAATTTGCAGGGATGTGGGGAAAGTATGCGCACACTCCCCCACAATCGCTACAACCTTGGCAATTTTTAAAGTACTGTTGAATGACGATAAAAAACCAACCTGAACATACCGACTTGACCTTCTTCACCAACGAAGAGGGGCAAACCCTGCTCGGCCGCTTCAAGGCCATGTTAAGGGACACGGTGCATTTCGATGTCTTGGTGGGATATTTCAGGGCAAGTGGTTTTTATCAACTGTACGATGCCCTGGAACCATTGGGGAAAATTCGAATCCTGGTGGGTTTAAACCTGGACCGCGAAGCCTATAATCTGATCCAGCTTCAGCAGCGAAACGGCTCTTTGGACTTCGAATCGCACCAACGCACCAAAAAAAAATACCAGGCCCATCTAAAAGAGGAAATCGAAAACGCCGAGGAAAACGATAGAAACCTCGAAATCGGGGTGCGCAAGTTCATCGAATTCTTGACGATGGAATGTACGGAATCCAATTTGGATGAGGCTACTTATGGCAATGGAAAGAAAATGGAAATTCGAGCCTTTCCCTCTCAGAATATCCATGCAAAGGTCTATATCGGCAGGTTTAAACCCGGTGATAGGGACTACGGCTTTGTCATCACCGGTTCCAGTAATTTTTCGGAGTCAGGTCTTATAGCGAACCGGGAGTTTAACGTGGAATTGCGGAAAAGAGCGGACGTGCGCTTTGCCGAAGATCAATTTAATGCGCTTTGGAACGAATCGGCCGATATATCCGAGGATTTTGTGGATACTATCCAAAACAAAACCTGGCTAAACGACCAGATCTTGCCCTATGAGCTGTACCTGAAGCTGATATACGAATATTTAGAAGAGGATATCAACCTAGCAGCCGAATTTGAGCCTTTCCTGCCCGAGGGCTTTATGAAGCTAACCTATCAAAGCCAGGCAGCCACGCAAGCCAAAAAAATCCTGGAAACCTATAACGGTGTTTTTTTGGCAGATGTCGTCGGGCTTGGAAAAACGTTCATCACGGCCCTGTTGCTGCAACAATTACAAGGAAGAACCCTGGTCGTCTGTCCGCCCGTCTTGAAGGAGTACTGGAAGGATTCCCTGTTCGATTTTGGCATACGTGGCTTCGAGGTGGAATCCCTCGGCAAACTCGACCACCTACTCCAAAAAGGAACTGCACGCTATGATTATGTCGTCGTTGACGAAGCACACCGATTCCGAAACGACAATACGCTTGCGTATGCCAATTTACTGAATATCTGCCGCGGCAAAAAGGTTATCCTGGTCACCGCAACCCCTCTCAACAACACCGTAGACGATATTTTCGCCCAACTGAAACTGTTCCAGGCCCCTAAAAATGCAACCATCCCCGGGATCCCAAACCTGGAAAAATATTTCTCCTCCTTCAGAACCAGGTTGGCCAAACTCGATAAAACCGATCCGGAATACAAAAAACTCATCAAGGACATTTCAGACGATATCCGCAATAAAATATTGCGCTACGTGATGGTTCGACGGACCAGAAAGGACGTAATGACCTATTACCTCGAGGATATGAAAGTACAGGGTTTGGTCTTCCCGGAAGTGGACAACCCACAAAAAATAGTTTATCAGTACGAAGACCAGCTTGAGCAAATTTTCAACGAAACCATAAAACTGCTGTCTGAATTTAATTATGCCCGCTATACCCCTCTCCTCTATTATGTCGGAAATAAACCCTTGAGAGAGTTCGACCGGCAACAGCAGCGGAACATCGGTGGGTTTATGAAAAGTATCCTGGTGAAACGCCTGGAGAGTAGCTTTCATGCATTTCGCCAAAGTGTCCAACGTTTTATTGGTTCCTACGAGAAGTTTATTAAAATGTACCTCGACGGTACCATCTATATCAGCAAGAAAGTGGATGTGTACGACCTGATCGAAAGCGACGATATCAACCGTCTGGAAGCCTTGGTACAGGATGAACAAGCTCAAAAATACAGTTCCGACGACTTCAAAAAAGAGTTTATAGCCAATTTATCGTTCGATTTGGGTATCCTCAACCGAATTCAAACACTCTGGCAAACCGTGGATACCGACCCCAAACTGGAAACCTTTGTCCAGCAACTGAGAGCAGTGCCCGCCCTCAACAACAACCGACTGGTCGTCTTCACCGAGTCCAAAGAAACGGGTGACTACCTGTACGAACGCCTCCACCGGGAATACCCCGGAAAGGTAATGTTCTACTCCAGCGCCGGGGCAAGGCATACCAACCATACCCTGGTCTCGAAACACGCTGTGGCACGGGATATCATTACCGCTAATTTCGACCCCAAATCCAAAGAGCGAAGCGACGAAATAAAAATCCTGATCGCAACCGATATCTTGTCCGAAGGGATCAACCTGCATCTCTCCAACGTTCTGGTCAATTATGACCTGCCCTGGAACCCAATCCGCGTACTCCAAAGGGCCGGGCGCGTAAACCGCCTGGGCAGCGCCTCCGATAAAGTCCATATCTTCAACTTCTTCCCTACCACCCAGTCGGATGCCCACCTGGGCCTCGAAGTGAACATCACGAATAAAATCCAAATCTTCCATGATATCCTCGGCGAAGATGCTAAATACTTGAGCGATGGGGAAGAGTTCGGAAGCCAGGAGTTATTTGACACCCTGAACCGCAAATCGGCTTATACCGGTGAAGATGCCGAAGGCGATTCAGAGTTGAAGTACCTGGAACTGATGCGGAATATCCGCGACCAGCAACCGGATTTGTTTGAGAAAATTAAACACCTCCCCAAAAAAGCCCGCTCTGGGCACCAAAACGAAAAGGTGGAAACCGAACAGCTCATCACCTTCTTCCGCATCGGCAGACTAAAAAAGTTCTACCTGTACCAAAATGGGGACTCCCGCGAAATAACCTTCTTCGACGCCGTCAACAACCTCGAGTGCCCACCTGATACCCGACGCGCCCATTTGCCCGAAACATATTACAATATGCTGGATGCCAATAAAAAACAATTTGAAATGGACACCAGCTCCGAAGAAGAAGGTACCAAAGGCGGCGGCCAGTCCAACACAAAATATATCGAAAACAGACTCAAAGACAAAAATTTTAAACACTATAAAGGGTTTACCGATACCAATGAGGAATTTATAAATGGCGTAAAAGAAATGCTCGCACAAGGTACTATCGCCAAAAAGACAGCCCAATCCATCAAGAAGGAATTGGAAAAAACCTTGGATCCGCTTCAAATATTGTACATCCTGGAAAAGCATATCCCCCAAATAAACATACTCGGACCCCAGGCCACCCCGTTGTTCCAAAAACGCGAAGTCATCCTCTCCGGGTATTTAACCAAATGACCATGGACAAGAAAACCGCACAAGAACTCATAGAAAAGACTTTCAACAATGCTTTCAGCGAGGAGCAGTTCACTATTTTTGCCAAAAACCTGCTGAATGACTTTGAAGAAAAGGACAACCGATATAGCGGCAACCTGATTTGGGACGACTACAAAGAACACATCAACACCTACAAACGCATTGGTAAATACGTTGACCCTGATGGCGAAGCTTTGGACGTGTTGATTGTAGAAGTAAAGAGCGTGAATAAATTGGAGCGGGCAAGAACGGCACTCCGAAATTTTGTCATCAAACACCTGAGCAAGTTTGAAAAAGATTATGCTTTGGTAGCTTTTTACAGCAAGCAAGACGAAGGTGCAGACTGGCGTTTCTCTTTCATCAAACTGGAATACCGCTCTGAACTGGGCGAAGAAAAAGGCAAAGTAAAAACCAAGAAAGAATTTACCCCCGCTAAACGCTACTCCTTCCTGGTGGGCAAGTACGAAAAAGCCCATACCGCGAAAAACCAACTGCTTCCCCTGCTCCAAAATATTGCCAATAACCCTACGGTAGAAGCCTTAGAAGCGGCATTTAGCGTGGAAAAGGTTACGGACGAGTTCTTTAACCAATACAAAGATCTGTATGTCAAACTATACGAATACATCGAAAATACTCCACATATTAAACCTGCCCTGCTTCAAGCCGGGATAGACAATGCCCGCTTTACCAAAAAACTGCTCGGCCAAATCGTCTTCCTCTACTTCCTGCAGAAAAAAGGCTGGCTGGGCGTCGCCCAACATAAACACTGGGGAACAGGCAGCAAACACTTTATGCGGCATCTGTTTGAAAAGGCACAGGCCGAGGGCGTCAATTTCTATAAAGATAAACTCCAATACCTATTCTATGAAGCACTTGCGAAAGAGCGGGACAATATAGATGCTTATTATGCACGCTTCAATTGCCGCATCCCTTTTCTAAACGGTGGGCTCTTTGAAGCCAGCTACGATTGGGAAAATGCCGAAATCTCCATCCCCGACCGCCTGTTTAGCAACGACGACAAAAACAAGTCCGGCGACCTGGGCACAGGGGTACTGGACGTCTTCGACCGCTATAACTTCACCATCAAAGAAGATGAACCCCTGGACAAGGAGGTAGCCGTTGACCCCGAAATGTTGGGCAAAGTGTTCGAAAACATGCTCGATGTCACCGAACGCAAAAGCAAAGGCGCTTTCTACACACCTCGGGAAATCGTACACTACATGTGCCAGGAAAGCCTGATCCACTACCTCGACAATTCGCTGAACAGGAACCCCGTCAGTTATCAGGAGATTGGCACAGACCAAACCAGCTTATTTGGCGGTAGTACCGATAAAAAAGGGAACCTGAAAATCGAAATACAACACGGCGATCCTATCCTGGTTCCTAAACAGGACATCGAAACCTTCGTCCGCGTTGGGCATTTAACCCTGGAAAATGATGAGCGGGTTGCTGCTAAAGGCGAATCGAAAACCTACCAATACCAACTCCCAGAACGCATACGCCAGAACGCTGACCAAATAGATAAAGCGCTTGGTGATATCCGTATTTGCGACCCGGCCATCGGCTCCGGCGCCTTCCCGCTGGGCCTGCTGCACGAACTGGTCAACGCTATGCTGGTACTCAAACCGCACCTGAGCAAAGGCTACCTGGATCAAAAACTAAAGAGCTTCGGTTTCCAGCCACAGGACAACCTAAGCGAAAGCCGCTATCTCTATCGCCTGAAGCGGCATATTATTCAAGAAAGCATCTATGGGGTGGACATTGACCCCAGCGCCATTGATATCGCCCGCCTGCGCTTGTGGCTCTCCCTGGTAGTGGACGAAGAGGCCCTGGACCCCATCGAAACCCTGCCCAACCTGGATTATAAAATTGTGTGTGGAAACTCATTGATCGGGCTCCCAGAAAGCGCTATGCGCAACTTGCAGGTGGAAGCCGAACTGGAACGTCTGAAGGAGCAATTTTACAACCTGACCGATGAAGCGAAGAAGAAAGCCCTGCGACAGGAAATCAATACTAAAATCCGCGAACTCCTGGATTCCGCCGAAGAGTTTGCAGGCTATCCTATCGACTTCGACTTTAAACTCTTTTTCTCGGAAGTGTGGCGAGAAAAGGGGGGATTCGATGTGGTGATTGGGAATCCGCCGTATGTGCCGATTTCAAAGCTTGATAAAGATTTGAAAAAGAGTTTATTAAAAATGAAATTTGAAACTTTTTCTTCTAGAGGAGATATTTATGAGTGTTTTTATGAAAATGGAAATAGGGTTTTAAGAGAAGGTGGGCATTTATGCTTTATTACTTCAAATCAATGGCTGAGGTCTAATTATGGCACTTCAACTCGAAAATTTTTCTTGACAAAGACAAATCCAAAATTACTTTTTGATTTTGGTCAAGTGATGATTTTCTCAACTGCTATCGTTCACAGTAATATATTACTTTTTCAAAAAAATAGATATAATAATGAGTTTAAGGGATGCCAATTTTCAAATGCGAAGACGAACTCACTTGATCAATATTTTAGGGATAATGTAATCAGTCTTGATTATTTCACTGAAGAGGTGTGGGCACTTTCTGACCCAAAATTAATTAATATAAAGATTAGATTAGAGAGAAAAGCAGTTAAATTAAAAAACTGGAATGTTGAGTTATATCGTGGTGTTTTAACTGGATATAATGACGCATTTATAATTAATGAGGAATCTAGAAATAACCTTATTAGTATCGAACCGAAATTAGAACAAATAATAAAACCTATTTTGAGGGGTAGGGACATTAGAAAGTATTACTGTAATTTCCATAATTATTATTTAATAAATACCCACAACGGTGACAAAAAAAGAGGTATTCATAGAATTTACGTACGCGAAGATTTTCCAAATTTGTATGAATATTTAAGCTCATTTCCAAATGAGATTAGATCAAGAGCAGATAGTGGAGATCATTGGACTAACTTAAGAAATTGTGCTTTTCTAAATGAGATTGAAAAAAATAAGATTATTTTTTCAGAAATAGTATCAGAACCACAATTTTATTATGATGATAATCAATATTATCCCGAAGTAACCGCCTCTTTTATAATAGGTGAGCATTTAAAATGGCTAGTTGCGATGTTAAATTCTGAATTACTTACAGTTTTTTATAGGATTTTCTATGCTGGAGGTGAACTAGTGGGGAAATATCGGTATAAAAAGATATTCTTAGAAAATCTTCCAATACCTGAACCAACTGGTAACTCTAAACCTAAAATCGAAATTTTAGTAGATTACTTAGGATATTACAAACGAATTTTCAAGGATAAATCTATAGAACAGTCTATTGTATCCTTTTTTGAATCTGTTATAGATGGGATAGTTTATGAAATAGTCTTCCCCACCGAACTAAAATCAGCCGGCAAAGAAATCCTAAAGTACCTGGGCGATTTAAAGCCCATCACCGATGAGATGAGCGATGCCGAGAAGCTCGCCATCATCCAGGGCGAGTTCGAGCGCTTGTATGACCCCAACCACCCGGTTCGGACTGCCCTTGAGACCCTGGACAGTATAGAGGAGGTGCGAATCATAAAGGAAGCCTTGAAATAGAGCCTGCTATGCGGATAAAAAAAATAGACATAAAGGATTACAAAGCCTTCTACGGGACCCATGTGTTCCAGGTGGACGGTAAAAACCTATTCATCTACGGAGAAAACGGCAGTGGTAAAAGTTCCTTTTACTACGCACTGAAGGATTTTTTTCAGTCTTCCACGGAGGAGTTGAACTACGACGAAACCGAAAACATTTTTTTAGATCCGGGTAAAAGAGGCCAAGGCTACATCAAGGTCACGTTCAACCCCGACAAAGACGGGTCGCCTGTGGACAAAGAATATACCGTCTCTAAAACCAACCGTAACACCTATGCCCCCGGGGATACCAGTATCCGGGATGCTGTCAAGCTCAAGAGTTTTCTCACGTATAAGCACCTGCTGGGCATACACTATATCAAAAAAAACAACGAGATAGACCTTTTTGACTTGCTCGTAAAAGGCGTACTGAAGCATTTTAAAAGTGTAGCCATCACTGGAGACAAAGAATTAGGCCAACTCTGGGAGGCAGTGGAGACCTCCTTGAAAAAAGATACCGACCGGGCTTTTAATATCAGGCAAAAGGAGGCAGAGGTAAATAGCGCCATTTCTGCTTTTAATTCGGCCTTCAAGAAACTGTTCGACGAAAATAGTATCGAAAATATTCTGAAGTATGCACAGCCTATCCTCGATAAATTTGGACATAACATTGTGTTGTCGCTTCGCTACACCCAGGCCCAGCCGAGCGGTAATTACAAAGACATAGAAAGAAACCATGTAAAAGTGGGCATCCAATACTTAGGGAAGGAAATAGACAAGCCCCATATTTTTTTGAACGAAGCCCGGCTATCGGCCATTGCGATTTCTATTTATTTGGGCATGGTTAAGCGGCACGTCCAGCGCCTTCCCTGTAAAGTACTTTTTCTGGACGATATTTTTATCGGCCTCGATATTTCGAACCGCCTGCCCCTATTAGAGATTCTAAAAACTGATTTCCCAGGTTACCAAATATTTATCACGACTTACGACAAGCCCTGGTACGAGTTCGTCAGAACAAACTACTTGAACCACAACCAGGATTGGAAATGCTTTGAGATTTATGCCGGACGTTCCGCAGCAGGTTTTTCCATCCCGGTCGTAAAAGAAATAAAAGGGACAGGCAACAATGCCCATTTGGACTACTACATTCAGATTGCAGAAAATTATTTCAATTCGGGCGATAACAAGGCAGCAGGCGTTTACCTGCGCTCAGCGTTCGAAGCCATCCTGAAGCAGTTTTGTTTTGGAAAAGTGACCGTGAGATTTGTGGTAGACCAAAGCCAGCTCAAGGCCAGTGAGTTTTGGGACAAGACAAAAAACCACAGTGACGCATTGAGATTAACCTCGAAAATCAAGCAGGAGATTGACCAACTTTTACCACTCGTCTTAAACCCCTTGAACCATAACGATACCAACAAAAGCGAGCACAGTACCGAAATAAAAAGGACTATCAAGGCCTTAAAGCGGCTGAAAAGCGAGCTGGGTGTATAGCCCTTTTTTAAGTCAATTATATTTTATGTATTGTATATCAACATAATATATGGCAAGTAAAGTCGTACAAAACCTCATTACAGAAGGGTATATCAAAACCATCAGCGATAAAATCATCCAAGGCATCGAGAAGGTCGAAAATGCCCCGGATTATGAACTCAGGCGCTGGATTTGGGAGCTGATGCAGAATGCAAAAGACGTTGATAACGTATTCGATGGGGTTTCCATTGAAATTGAACTGAGCCAAGAGCTCCTTATTTTTCGGCACAATGCCGATCCTTTTGAGATACAACACCTCACCTCCCTGATTCAGCAAGTATCCTCAAAAGATGACTCAGATATCGAAGCCACTACGACCGGAAAATTTGGTACCGGGTTTATGACGACTCACATGCTGTCCAGATTGATTCATGTAAAAGGCATTGTACAATCGGAAATAAAAAAATACCAGCGATTTGAGTTAGCGATAGACCGCAGGGCAAGCACCTCAGAAGAAATGAAGCAGTTACTTGGGAATGCCCTTTCCCATATCCTTGAATTGGACAACTATGAAATTTTTCCACTGCAAGAAAATTACCAGTCAACCAGAAAAAAAACGGATTTTGATACAATATTTGAATACCCTTTAGATGAAAGAGGACTAAATACCGCCCGCACCGGTATCGCAGATCTTGAAACTGCCTTGCCCTACACGATGATATTCGTGCCTAAACTCCAATCCATGCGGATTATTGACCATACCACAGACTCAGACATACGCTTTACCAGGGGTAGGCCAGATCCGTTTGACAATATAACCGTCTATCCATTTTTGAGAGAAGACGAACGCACTGGAACCATAGAAAATATTTATGTAGCAGCCATTTCCGATGGCAAGATAACCCTGGCAAGGCGTTTGGACTCGAATCCAGAAATTTCGATACGAGAAAGTGGAGCAGGGCTACCTAAGATTTTCAAGGATTTTCCATTGGTAGGTACAGGTAACTTTCATTTGCCTGTTGTTTTGAACAGCCATATTTTTATGCCAACTGAAGCAAGGGACGGGATATATTTAAAAAATACGCGAAACGAAAATGTAAAACATAACAAATCGTTGCTCCAGGGATCGTTGACCTTAATAGAGACCTTCATACAATCTGCCATTAACCAAGGCTTCAAAAATCTCCATTATCTCGCACTATCCTCACTTCCTGAAAACACCAAGGATTATATTGACCTGGATTGGTACCAAAAAGCAATACAACTGCCTTTGCGGAGATTCTTACTTAAGCAAGCCCTGGTAGAAACAGAAAATGGTTTAATTTGCCTTAGAGATGCTATATTCCCTGACTTCAAGGAGAACAAGGAAAAATCTACCGAGCTATTTGATATCTGCCATCAGTTGAAATGGGAGCTTATTCCAAAGAAGCAGTATCATCTCGAATGGTTGGAAATTATCCACCCACAATACGATAAGTGGGGAGTAAACTTGAAATATACCATCGAAAATCTACTCGAGGATGTTGCACGCATTGGGAATATGGAGTCCCTTCAAGAAAAGCTCAAAAATCAATCAGCC
>CAIRNW010000391.1 GCA_903879995.1 uncultured Bacteroidota bacterium | reverse complement strand
TTACTATTTCAATTCTATGGCTACTCATTGCTACCACAGGTTGGTCGCAAAAATTAGAATTGGCGCCCACACCACTGGCGGGTGGATTTTCAGCCGAGCGATTAAAAGTGCTGGATACCCGTTTGAATGAATGGGTAGAAAAAGGATGGATGCAAGGCGGAACAGCCTTGATTGCACGAAATGGGAAAATTGTATACCATAAAGCTGTTGGCTATAATGATATGGAGGCCAAACTACCCATGAAAAAAGATGATATTTTTCGTATCGCCTCACAAACAAAAGCAATTACCAGTGTAGCCATCATGCAATTATTCGAAGAAGGCAAGCTGTTACTGGATGACCCTGTTTCCAAATACCTCCCCGCTTTTCGTAAGCAACAAGTATTAGCCACCTTTAATGAAACAGATACTACCTACACAACAATTCCAGCTAAATCAGAAATTACCATTCGTCAACTATTGACACACACGTCAGGACTCGGCTATGCACAAATCGGATCCAAAGAAGCCAATGCTATTTATGCTAAAGCAAACTTGACTGCAGGAATTGGAGTGGTTGGCGACGATTTATTAAGCGCCATGAACCGATTGGGCAAACTTCCACTCATGCATCAACCCGGAGAGCGATGGACCTATGGCTTAAATACAGATTTGCTAGGTTGCTTAGTAGAGCAGATTTCCGGAAAAACATTGGATCAATTTTTTAAAGAAAAAATATTTGAACCGTTGGGAATGAAAGACACACACTTTCAATTACCCACTGTAAAAGCCAATCGGTTAGTAAAACTATACCGTGAGATGCCCGGAGGAAAATTGGAAAAATCAACCAGTAATATGCTGAACGGTCGAACCATTACTCCGGATTATCCACTCGAGGGTAGCACGTATTACTCAGGAGGAGCTGGACTTTCTTCAACTATAGAAGACTATGCCATCTTTCTGCAAATGTTATTGAATGGAGGAATCTATAATGGCAAACGCATCTTAGGACGTAACACGGTAGACATGATGATCACCAATCAAATTGGAGAAGTGCCGTATAGCAATAACGACAAGTTTGGCTTGGGATTTTCTATCATTACAGATAAAAGTCAAGGACGAACTCCCGCCAACGCAGGAACCTTTGCATGGGGTGGCGCCTTTGCCACTTCATACTGGGTAGATCCCAAAGAAAAAATGGTGTACTTGTTTTACCGACAATTACAGAATACAACCAAAGGGGAGATGGTAGAAAAGTTTAGAGCCATGGTCTACCAAGCTATACAAGACTGATCAATAAGACCGTAGCTTTTGAATAGAAGCATCCAGTCTTGCGGTTGCTAAAAATTGTTTTTCCAACACAGTACTAAAGGGAACAGGTGTATCCAGCGAAGCACAACGCATAACTGGGGCATCTAACCATTCAAAACAATGTTCACCAATCCAGGCAGCAATTTCCCCTCCGTAACCACCAGTGAGTGTGTCCTCGTGTAAAACTAACACACGACCAGTATCCCGCACTGCTTTTTTGATGGCTTCGGTATCAAGTGGCAATAGGGTTCTCAAATCAAGAATTCCAATAGAATAATCCGGATGAGCCGCTGCATATTCCATAGCCCAGTGCACTCCGCTACCATAGGTGATAATAGTAATTTCTTCCCCCGTTGAGATTTGCTTGGCTTTACCGATTTCAATTTCATAATAGGTTTCGGGTACTAAGCCCGTTACAGCACGGTAAAGTGCTTTATGCTCAAAGAATAAAACTGGATTAGGATCATTGAGTGATGCTATTAATAATCCTTTTGCATCCAACGGCGTGGAAGGATACACCACTTTCAATCCGGGTATATGTGTGAACCAAGCTTCGTTACTCTGTGAGTGAAAGGGACCAGCACCCACACCCGCTCCTGTAGGCATACGAACTACCACGTTGGCATTTTGTCCCCAGCGGTAATGAATTTTAGCCAGGTTATTTACAATCTGATTCAACCCAACTGATACAAAATCCGCAAACTGCATTTCTACCATTGAAGGATAGCCCTCGAGCGAAAGCCCTAAAGCAGTACCGAGAATAGCACTTTCACAAAGCGGCGTATTTCTTATTCGTTGCTCTCCAAATTGCTGTACAAATCCCTCTGTGATTTTAAAAGCACCCCCATAAGCAGCAATATCCTGCCCCATTAAAACCAGACGAGGATCTTTTTCCAACTGTTGTCGCAAGCCTTCACTGATCGCATCTACAAAACGAAGTTCTCTACCCTGATCATCGGCAGTTAATACTGCCAGTGGTTCGGTACGAGAAGCATACACATCATTCAATTCGTTTTCCGGAACAGCAATAACAGGAGCAGGTGCCAGCCCAATGGCAAGCTCTGCCTCTATTTTCTGTTTGAATTCATTCCTGATATCCGCTACATCAAAATTTGTCAGTACACCTTGTTCGATTAAGTAGCGCTCATAATTTTTTATCGGATCTTTTTGTTCCCAGGTAGTAAATAATTCAGCCGGTACATATTTAGTTCCGCTGGCCTCTTCATGCCCGCGCATTCGAAACGTCATGCACTCAATGAGGTAAGGTTTTTGATGACGAATACAATATTCGCGTACCCCCTTAATCGTGTCGTATACTGTTAAAATATTATTTCCATCAATACGTACTCCCTCCATTCCATATCCCGCCGCCTTATCTACTAGTCGCTCGCACCGATACTGTTCTTGAACAGG
>CAIRNW010000390.1 GCA_903879995.1 uncultured Bacteroidota bacterium | reverse complement strand
TCGTTATTAGATATATCACCAAGGGCTCCAATAGCCACAATGGATCCATCCGATGATAGACTTATGGATACTCCAAAATAGTCTTCTGGACCACTTGCATTAATGTCATTTCCGATCTGTACCCAATTACCTGATTGGAAAGAATAAATTCGTGCTTTACCCGAAAACGGACCTAAACCCGAAACATCTGCTCCGCGTGAGCCTACTGCGAGTATTGAACCATCGCTTGACAAACTAACCGATCCGGTTTGCCAGTTAAAAGAATCTCCGTTGATGCTATTACCCATTTGTGTCCAATTGTTATTCACATTTCGAAACACACGAACTTGTCCGGATAGACTGCCATTTACAGCACTAATGGGTTCACCAACAGCGACTGTAGACCCATCTTGTGATAAGCTTACGTATTGACCTGTTTGATCTCCGCCATCCCCATCAATGTCGCTACCGATTTGGACCCAATTTGCGTTAACGTTCTCATAAACCCTAACGTGCCCCCCCGCTGATGTCGCTGATGGACCACTCCCTTGATTATAATTTGCACCTATGGCTATTACAGTACCGTTTGAATTAATTGAAATGGAACGGCCACTGCCGTCACCTGCCGCTTCGCCATTTATTGCGCTACCTATTTGCATCCATTGACCAAGGCACATGGTTGGTAATAAGGTAAGAATTATTAATGTTTTTTTCATCATTGTTTTGTTTTTAAAATTGGCTATAACGTTTTGCGGCTATGAAAGGTAGGGCTTTTTCTTGAGTGTGGGTGTTGCCCTATCTTTTATAGGAGCTGTTAGTAGCAGAATAGTTCAAAATTCTCCTGACCTTTTCATACACTATCCATACTTTATCCATACACTATCTATGGATTACTTAAGTAGAAATTCAATAGCAGTTTCTAATTGTAAGTCTTGCTCTTTCGTTATTGAATCTACCGTTGATTCAACTTCAATATCTGGCTTAATTCCGATTCTTTGGGTTGCTCTTCCATCTGGATAATATACTCCCTTACCTGATAACTTAATTAAAGTCTTTTCGACAAAATCGAATTTTGAGATATTGCCATCAGCTCCAGCAGTTTGGCTACCAATTATAGTAACGTTCGGAGCAGTTTGAAGCGCCATGCATAGAAATTCGGAAGAACTAAGTGTGCCACTATTTGTAAGTACGACAACTTTATTGGAGTAAACAAAGCTTTTCGATTTCCCTCCGCATGTTTCAGGTTCTTGATAGATGAATCTTCCCGGACAGGATAGATCGGGGCGGGTTACTTGTGCAAAAGCAGTTTTCTCACTTTGAAAGTATGGTAATAGCTTGTCGATGAAGTTATCGATGTTGTGTCCTCTTAAATCGAGAATCAATCCTTTGGTGCTTTTGATCTTGTTCATTAAAGAATCTACTTCATTCTTGTCAATACTATGCAAGCGGATATACCCAATGTTGTTTCCGAGTACTTCACAAATTACTCTATTCTCAATTCTTTTGTGGCAGACTTCTGCATCGATTTTATACGGCAAAAACTTCAAGTCATCAAAGTGGTATCGATGATACGTTTTGTTGAGTTTTTCTCCTGAACGAATAACGGTAACAACGACTTCTTCAGTGGCTCCATTGAAAACGGAATATGGTCTCGATTTCCAGGTATCATTCGAATAAAGGATGAATTCAGAGCGTTTTTCAATAATATCATCGACACTGATTCCATCAATGTGCGTGACGATATCTCCACGCTTGATATCATCAATTTGTGCCAAGGAATCATTATAGTATCCAGTGATTACAACTTGGTCTTCAATAATAGAAAAAATACCAGCGATGAATTTTTCACCGAATAAATCACGAACAATTGTGTTGTGATATAAACCGTGCGAATCATCAATATTAGATGACAGTTGTAGCATTGCAGAATGAAATGCAATAGGAGTATCGGATTCTAAAAGCCTTGGGATTGATTCAAGGAGGCTATTGTCCCAACTATTATCCATCAAATATTTATAAGGATAGAAGTATTCAACAAAGTTCCAGAACATGAACATCGCATTGAATCTATGTGAGGTGCTTTGATAATCGAAGGCATCATTGAGCGACTCGTTGATAGGAACAGCCTGATAACTTCTTCCATATTCAACATAAAACTGCTTTTTGCCTCGGTGATCGTAGATGTTTTTGAGGACAGAACGCACATCAGAGCGGATAATAGTAGTATCATCTATCCAAGCGAGTTCGAAGTTTTTGTCAAAGTAGTTCTTCTTTTTCGCTTTTGTTTTACATCCTTTTACTTTGCCAAGTGAGCTAATCCATTCAGATATTATTTGGTTGAATTGATCAGTATTTGTGGCACTTCTAACATTATCAAACTGCTTTTGAAATTCGTTATCCCAATTATAATTTCCTGATTTTACTGTAGGGTGGTAGTATTTAAGAAACCCCCAGATCTTCCCAAAGATATAGATGTTCTTTACCTCTTGCGGTGCATCCTCTAGTTCGGTAGCGCGAAGGTGCGGGATGAGCCAGATTAAGAAAAGAAAGAGTAAGGAAAATTTTGTCATGCTTGTCTATTGCTACTAACGGTTTGCGTGTATGTGCAGTAGCGGATTAGAAGCACTTAACTGTCCGTATAGCACAATGTTTTTTAGCAGCACAGACCTTCGATTTACCACTTCACCCGCTATTGCCACATACACGCTGTTATCGCTTCGGTGTTCTTTTTCGTACGCTTGTTTGTCGGTCGTTTTGGTTGTAAGGTTGGACAGGCACACTATTTGCCAAGTTTTGCCTTGCAGGTCAGCTTGTGCGACTTGGCAATGTGTGTGGCTGTTATGCTTTGAAACCTGCATCCTGTAATCGAGATAAATGTCTCTTGATATTTTTTTCGTGAAAATCATTTAAAGTTTTAAGACCATAAGCAAAATCTGCAATGTATTGTAATTCTTTAGCTGATAACACTTTTGCCTTAGTGTCCCATACTATCATTTTTG
>CAIRNW010000389.1 GCA_903879995.1 uncultured Bacteroidota bacterium | reverse complement strand
GTCTGCGCTTGCGCAGGAACTGCTACTGAAAATCAAAGCAAGCCCCCCGGTGTTTTTTGAACGGCTGGTAGTGGAACTGTTAGTCAAAATGGGCTACGGTGGCTCCCTGAAAGATGCGGGCAAAGCCACCCGCCTCACCAATGACGAAGGTATTGACGGGATCATCAAAGAAGACAAACTGGGCCTGGACTTTATTTACATCCAGGCAAAGCGCTGGAACCAACAACCCGTAGGCAGGCCAGATATTCAATCTTTTGTAGGCGCCCTGGATGGCCAACGGGCCAACAAAGGGATTTTTATCACGACGTCCCGCTTTGCAGATACTGCTGTCGAATACGTGAAGACGATCACCAAAAAGGTAATCCTGATAGACGGGGAGGAACTGGCCAACTATATGATAGACTACGACCTCGGCGTGTCCACTTTCGCTACCTATGCCCTCAAAAAAGTAGACCACGATTATTTTGGGGAGTAGCTTCTCCTTTCGCTATATTTTGATTCGCGAAATGATTCAACTTGGCTTGTATTATTTTTAACTTTAAAACTTCTGAGTAGTCTGTGTTGTACATCAATGAAGAGACGATTTCAAAAAGCAAATCACGGTCTATTATGTTGTCCGCAACATCCACCACTATGTTTTCCATTTCTATTATGAAACGAGGTACTAAGGCTTCTAACGCATTTATGGTAAGGAAGTAGGCAGCCAATGCGATAGAGGAACGTTTATTGCCATCGTTGAAGCAGTGATTTTTATTAAATGAATAAATCAAGTGCGTTACCTTATCTTCTAACTCCGGGTAATAAAAATCATTTTGAACATGGTCTAGTGTGCTGTCAATAAGGCCCGCATCCCGGATGCCCATAAAACCACCGGATTCGCGAATAATACTATCGTGTACCTCAATGGAAAACGCCACTGTAAAGTATCTAAACGCCATTCCTATCTATCCTTTAAGCGTTTAAAAACTTCCAACAAATCGGGGTTTTCTATCAGCCTATCTATCAAATCTTTGCTCTTATCCCCCAGAAACCGGCTGTAATCCTCTTTGCTTAATACTCCAATGTAACCTTCCAGTCTTTTGTGAATGATATTGCGCAGGCCATAATCACGGGTTGCCATTTTGCTGCAAGCGTCTTCAATTTGTGGTATCCAGTGGCGTTTATTGGCAAATCCCATAATGAGGGCACTCAGCTCAGAGGGGGTCAGTTTTCGACCTAAAGATTCAGCTTTTTCTTTCATTTCGTCTGCTATGCCTACTTCAAACGAAGCAATCAGCTTGAGGACTTCGGCATACATCGTATCCCGGGGGTTATCCTTTTCTTCCAGGTTTAAAATAGCCCTATATTCTTTGGCGTTTTCCTTAAAAATGGCTTTATAAATGGCATCTGTATAGTAGGCGTACTTGTAATTGCCCATATCAAGATACTGGCTTAGGGCATTCGTAAATTCTTTACGATACACAGGCTCTCGGGTGATAGCCACTAAAAACTCTTCATCTCTTTGGTTGATGAACTTGGTGGAACCTCCTGTTTGCTGATTGAGGGTGTCAATTACTATGTCCAAAATGCTGCTTCGGAGCATTTTGGCATTCTCGCTTTGTGTGAGCAACATACCCACATTTAAAAATGCCCTGAAATTGAATACCGCCAGACTTTTAAGGCGTTTATAAGATTGATTATCACTGATTGGTTTCCACAGAGGGTCATGGACGCCCCTCTGTGGAGAATCGTCATCCGATGTAAGTAGAGGACCAAATAATTCTTTGAACTCCTTGAGCTTTTGTCCTTTTAAAACCTGATAGCCGTTGTGTTTTATTTCATTTTCAAAATTTTCTAAAATTCGCTTGATGGTACTTAAATCCACTTGAAAAAAATTGGCTACCATTTTGGAGGTAAACAGGTATTCTCCTTCATAGAGAAGACCGACTAACCCAATAAAGCTTTGGATTTTTTCAACCGCTTGGGAGTTGTTTAAAATATTTTGCCTATCAATGGCCGATTGGGTTAGATCTTTTTGGATATTCGGCACTACCATTTCACCCTGGGCGAGATCATTTTGCCGTTGTTGTTGGTCTTCGGGGATGGGCACAGCACCCATTTTTT
>CAIRNW010000388.1 GCA_903879995.1 uncultured Bacteroidota bacterium | reverse complement strand
TGCTGGCAACAGGCTGTCATCCACCTGATGCAGACACATGCCAATCGCAAGCCATTCTTCGTAATCAATGGCTCGATCAATGCTGAGGTGATCTAGATAGATCTGCGCCTCACTGATCGCTTCTTCCTGCTGGAATTTCGACCCCTCCTCATAATGGAGGTTAATTTGCTGAGTAAGGACACCAGAGGATGGTTTCCGTTGGTATTTGTGCGTCGGGAACGCATTAGCGATTGCTTGGTAAAGCCACTCCGGCATTTCCGGAGGATTTTTGGCATACTCAAATCCCCCATGCGGCGTAGTGAAGTAGCCATCCGTTTCAGGATGGGCACCCATGAGGACACCAATTCGTGACCTGTAAAGAATTTCGAATGAAGGAACACCAATTTTGATCGTTGCTCGATCTGGGAGCAGCGGTAACTTGCTTGCCGGGATGCTGTAAAGCATCCGCTGTCGCCCTGGTTTTCCAGATGAAACTGTCAGCGTCGGTGGAAATATTACTTCTAAAGGTCCGCCAGCAAGTTCTTCCAATGCAGGAATTGCGTCGGGCCCATCAATATCCGCCCAGACGAGACCACCCTCATTGGTCCACTGGCCGGTCATCAAACCAACACCAGTAGCACGCCCCTCCTCAAACTCTGTGCGAATCTGTTCGACGCTGTAAGGATTCTTGGTCCATCCGGGAACGTAGGCGGATTTTCCCCGAATCGGACTCAAAGCCCACTCATTAGGGATTAAGGACAGGTCAACTTGACCTGGAGCAAGTTGACGGCGTGGGGGAGTGGGCTCAGGGGCAGCGGTCGGCACGGTACTTTATTTCAGTCGGGTTTGGGTGCACCAGATAGAGGGTAGCCAGTTTCCGCTGAAAAGGGAACCCTCAAATCTGGAGTATTTCTGTCCTTTCACGCTACGGTGCATTCATCTACCTGAGACAGGTCTTATGGTGAGTCCAACAGGTCACAGGCCCATGAATTTCATTTGCAAGGATAAAATTTCTACTCCTTTTTCTTTTTCCTGATAAAAGTGAGCTAAGGTTTCGTAGATTTCCAAGCGAAGCAGAGGCTTCTTTCAGAGACGCAAACTCGTATATCTGGGATGTGTTTGTATCTTGGAGCCGAATTCGTTTTGGCTTTGCCTTCTGTTGCCTGGCAATTCGAACGCGCTCTTCAAAATCTTCTACACACTCAGACTCACCCTTTGGTAATATAAATCCGCAAGTACTGACTCCTCTGCCGCGCGCTATTCGTAGAACAGCATTGTAATCTACTTCCAATTTTAGAGCAGCATCGGATATCGACTCAAACCTTACGAACTCATTCGTAAATACATTGAGCAAAACCAAAGAACTTGGTACGTACTGAATATCGCTATCTACTCGACAATATCCCTTCGCCTGGCTCCTTTTTCCGCTTAAAACCCTACTTATGTCGCTGTCTAAAATACCTAATATCCTACTGGCCTCCGCAGAAGATTCAAATTCAAAGATTTCTCCAGTATCTATTTTCTTTAATGAAACGCTTTTTAAGAAGATTGATACATCAGTATCAGGCAAGCAGTATCCACCTGCTTTTTGCACCTTTCCTAGCGTTAATGAACTTATTGAAGACGTGAAAATCCCTAGCTCTCTCGCCGCTTCATTTATTGAATGAAATGAAACAATTTTTCCTGTTTCAATCTTTTTCAGAGACACTTTTTTGCCGAAAGGTCTCATTTTTTCTCGCAATCTTTTCTTTTCCTCTTCCGTAAATTTTCTACCCAGCGCTGGTGATGGGCATCCAAAAGTACTGAATCCGGCTGATGTGTGAATACCTTTGTTGACAAATAAATTGCTTTTTGCAACGTCAAACTTAATCTGCCATTCCCGCTCTGCGTCGTAAGCCTCTTGTCGTGTTTTGTGCTCACTTAGGATCAACTTCTTTTTAGGCATAAATCTAGATTTTTTATCATAACTTCCTATGTAAGGATCCTCTAGAGGAGGCTTGACACTACCTCTGGAGCCGATATAAGCAAGCCGCTGTTCAAAATTAATGACAGCGTAGACGTAAAAATACTTTGCTTTACTCATCTTCTTTATCG
>CAIRNW010000387.1 GCA_903879995.1 uncultured Bacteroidota bacterium | reverse complement strand
GCAAGTGTAATAATGCGTATCCATACTTTCTGATTCAAATTATTTAAAGCATTTCCAAAATTCACCGTAACAGGGACACTGGCAAACGTACCCAAGTTAGTAGTAAGCGTTGCTGGAGTAGTGGCAACTGATGTGAAAGTTGTTGGGTTATCTCCAAGCCCATAATCGACCTGCCAAACTGTGGTTCTTCCTCCGGGAGTAGCATCCAAAGACTGGAGCAAAAAGCTAAGTTGAAAATTTGTTTTAGCTGTGGTATTATCCAATAATAACAAGTAGGCAGCACCAGGATCATACCCTGCAGCACTCGTTTGACGAATTCCTAATGCTCGATTTGTATGCGCTCCCTGCGCAGCCGCATCACTGTTAGAAGTCATACCTGTGAAGGAGGCAAAATTTTTCAACCCTGCACTAGTCTGATTCCATGCAGTGGGACTACCCAAACCAGTTGCTGGGTAAAAAGGCATATCGCCTGTACCTAGCGTAGTAGCAGTGGCTCCGATCTTCACAGAGATCCCTTGAGGCAATCCGGTTGCAATACCATCAAAATTTTGGATATAGGGCGAACTAGTCAATGGTAATCCACTCGATCCAGGCAGTGGCCCCGCTCCTGCCACAACATCAGACAAACCACGGATGGAAATTTGCTTTACTGCATTGAAAGGAGTGAGATAACCAATAAATGACTCGGCAGTGCCAGGAAAACTATTATTTGCAAATGAGGCAGCCGTTGAAGTAAAAGCAATAAGAGTTCCCGTTGCATCAGTCATAGTCACACTTCCTCCCCAACGTCCAGATGTACCACCCACCAGCGAAGTAATATTGATGATTTTTACGAGCGTGGATTCCCAGGTCCTGAAATTCGATTGAATTGCAGCAAAAGTTGCCGTACGTGGTGTAATTGATTTACCAGTAGCAACGCGGGTAGCATAACCAAGCGGAACATTATTCAACTGAAGTAAACCGTTAAACTCTGATAACTCCTGTCCAGTAACATTTATATCTATAGAATCTCCCAGATCGAATGAATGTGTAGCCGAGAACCGAACACAAATACCAGCTAATCCAGTTCCTTGCTGGATATAGATATTTTGAGAATTTAAATTGTTGGTAGTTCGATCGCTGATGACAACACCTGTTATGCGTTTATTAGTAGGAGCGAACGTAGTTGCACCTGTATAAAGTGAACGGAGTTCAGCAATCGGGAGTAAAGTTGTTGGGCCCGTTCCGCATCGTGATGCGTTAAAACGAACATCAGCTGTATCACGAATAGTCAATTGTCTTGTAGAGCCAAAATAAGAATAGACCCCCGTGATAGACCCATTACCTGAAGGCACTTTAGTATCTGCAAAATTGGAATAGTTACTAGTGCGGAGCGTAATTCGATTAGCGGTTGGTGCAGAACATCCTTGAACAATTCTATTTCCTGATTGTCCGGCATCTGCATAGGTTTTCCCCGTATCTGTTACAGCAAACTCCATATCAGTGAGCCGAATCAACGTGCTGATGTAACGGTCTTGTAAAGTGGTAGTAAGTTGTGTTGCTGCAACCTCAAGAGGAACTAAAGGCTGATTCAAGGGCCCCTTTACAATATGTTTATCAAATAAGTTATACGCCAATAAGGTCACTCCACCTTGATTTAAATAGGCTGAGTCAATACCTCCACCTAATTGCAGCGTTCCGCTGTATTGACCAAGGTATAAACCTTTTACTTTGACAAATAACTTTCTTCCTACGGGATAGGTGTTGTATAAGTTTGCACTTCCTAAACGCAAAAGAATTCCTCCCGTTGCATCTTGAATGGCAATTTGTTGGTAGTAGTTACCACTCCGGTCGTCACAAACCACCACCCCTTCTATTACCTGATCATCAGAAATCCCCACCGCAGCACCTGCCGTGTATCGTGTTTTTAAATCTTTGATGCTAATAGTAGCCACCACACCAGGTTCTCCAGCAGAAGCAGGTTGATCATAGCTTTTTTTACAAGCTACTCCCACAAAGAGCAGTGAGGCAGCTATAAATATACCAGGAATTGAAAATTTCATTTTTAACATGGACAAGAGTTTATTGAATATCAGCTGCACTTCTAATACCAAGCTGTGTAGCATCCTGTGTTGCTGTTTTATAAATAGAGACATATCCGGTGATAGAACGTCCAGCCGTGTTCACCGTGATACCCGAGGCGGTTCTTACAAATACCGTTAAACTTCCCGAAGCATCAGTAACAGTGTAAGTAGCTCCAGTAGAGTTGGTGGATGACTGTACGATACCTGTTAAGTTATTAATACGAACCAAGGAAGAGGCCCATGTGTTTCGATTTGTCACAACCTCAGCACAGGTAGTAACTCGTGGCGAAACAGTAAGTGTGAGCGGAACAGTTACTACCTTATCTATGGGTACACTTTTCAATTCCAAATCGCCATTATAAAGTAAGAGCTGTCCAACACCTGCCGCATCAATTTCAAGTACAGCACCCAATGGATATACAGGAGAACCCACTACTGTATAGAGATAAATTCCTCCTCCATTTTCATCCTGAATTCTATAATTCCCAGCAGCTTCATTGGCATTATTTGAAACAACAACTCCTCTAATCTTTTTAGTCCCCGCTGGCACTAGGACAGTCCCGGTGCCAGGATACAATGCACGGAAATCTGAAATCTTCATCAACTCACTGGCAGGACTTGGAATGATTGGATCAGGGCCCGTTGGACCAATCGGCTGCTTATCACAGGAGAGCAACGTAGTGGTAAAAAAGAAAAAGCAGACGGGGAGCAAGGAAATTTTTAATCGGATTGACATAGATAAACGTTAATTCAATTTTTAAAACCGAAGTGTAGCGCTGGCAAAAAAGTTTAATCCATAGGCATAAAACAAGCGGGGTGGAAACTTGCCTACCTGAACAGGATCCGCAGCAATCTGTTGCTGATCATAACGAAGCTGTTCAAAACCTCCAGTAATTATATTTTTATTATTCAGCAGGTTGTTAATCCCCAAATTGAAAACTAAAAAAGTTGACTTGTCATTTATCTCATACGCCTTGGGCAATTTCCAAGAGTAACCCCCAAAAAAGTCAATCGTATACTGTGCATCAAATTTTGTTTGATTGAAAACTGCTTTATAATCAGAGGTCCCCGGTGTCAAATATTGTAATGCATCCCAGGTGCGGCGGAGTGGGTTCATACTTAAATAGGACTGATCAAAATAACTACCGGTCAAGCTTATAAACCAAAACTTAGGCGAACGATAATTCAAAGAAACGCTATATGCTTCCATAGGAGTAGACGGCACTTTGAAATTCTCCATGTAAATTATATCTCTACCCAGCACCGCTGCATTATTATCCACTGTTACAATTGCTTGTTGACGACTATCAAAATAATACCGGCCAACGGCTGCAGCAGCATTCACTGTCAGCGTTGGTGAAAGTTTTACCTCAAGACCAAATTCACCACCAACATGTAATCGGTCAATTCCCCGAATTGCATAGTTGACAAAATTCTGATAGAAGTCATGATAGAATATCATGATATCCATTCCTTTTCTGAACTGGGTGTAATAGCCACCAATTCTTGCCTTTACTTTGGGAGCGTTGAGCACGTAGGCTGCTTCTCCCGTTAAGATCTCCTCACTTTGCAGATCAGCTTGTTGTGCATTACGCGTGCGTGGCGAGATATACACGTTTTCAAAATAAGGAGCGCGTGTTACATAGGCTCCATTGGCATACACATAGTTTCGCCCATTGATTTTATAGGTAATACCTGCTTTTCCAGCATAATCCAAAAAATTATTAACAGTGCCTTTTCCTAACGATTCGCTAGGAAAAATTCCATTTCGAACATTCCCCTGTCTGTAAAAAGTAGTAGCATAAAGATTACCCGCTAAAAAGAAGTCAAGTTTATTAAATTTAAATACCCCCTGTACCCAAGAGGCGGCTCGGGATATATTCAAATTATAGTCATACCCAAATCGATCTCCCACTTTTAAAATTCGATTGGGCCGGTCTACATCAAATTGATTTACCCCGCTCCCGACTCCAAAATCACGTTCAGCAAATTGATTTACGTTCACATAAAAATCACCCCCTAGCAAATCCTCTACTTTTTTGAAATAATGATTTTGCTGTGTTTGGTAGGATAATCCAACAGTTAGATCAAGATGATTTCCAATTCTTGAATTCAGTACACTATTGAAATTAAAACGAGTGGTATTGATAACTCGGTTTTCTATGATATAGCGGGAGCGATTTCCACTGATGTCGTTACCCAACACTCCATTTGCATCTTTCACGGTGGTGTAACTAGAACGATTCACATCATATAACCGTTGCCAGTTGATTTGTCTCAGATTGATGTCAGATCGCATGAGTGCAGAAAGGCGATCCGCTTGTGCCCAATCTGGAGAATTGGCCCACACACCTGTATAACTGGGCAGATAGCGATAGTAGTCAGGCCGGGGATCTGCTGCATTGTACCAATCAAATCCTGTAACGGCACGATCACCTGTTGAAATACTAAGGGCAGTAGTTAAGCTAGTATTATTGCGAATGGTAAACTCATGATTGAAAATTGCAACAGGTTGATGAGTTCGTCCAACACTCACATTTCGCTTCTTTCCATTTTGATACCCCCAATTGGGATTATAATAAGGGGTACCTGCTAAGTCAATCATTTCCTGGACAGAAGCACCCTGTCTTCCATTTTCAGTGGGCGCATCAAACACGGTGAGCGAAATCAAATGACGACGGTTAATTTTTTTATCAATGCCTGCAAAAAAAGCCCAACCATCATAATACGTGCCCGGCACATAACCCTCATCAGCCCATCTTCTACTTCCACTGAGTGCAAACGCCCAACCCTTTTTACTAAGTCCTGTCGAATGGGTGAGCATAATTCTGTTATTATAATTACGGTTTGAAGCAGCATAACTCAGTTGAGTTTGTGCCCGCTGTTTACTGGCACGCGCATCAATATTGGTATTACCACCAATGTCTCCAAAAGTGAACGTACTGTTACGTAAACCCCATGAGATATCACGATTACGCATTACATCATTCAAACCGCCCCACAAACCGAATGGAGTAAACCCATTATCCAAATTATCCATGGGAATACCATTCAAGAAGGTGCTAAAATGATCATTCTCATATCCTCTGATTCTAAAGCGTACAGCACTAAAGTTGAAAGACGCAGCAGAGAAAAAGGGATCCCGGCCCGCTGTTAGCAAAGAAGATACATTTTGTCCGCCTGCATCACCCATATCTCCCTCATCGAGGGTGATGGTGGGAATATTATCAAGCAATGCATCTTTTACCTCATCTAATATTGAGGTATCCTTTCTAGCCGTAGAGTCAATCTGGGCAAATGAGATATGCTGAAAACTTAGAAAAATAACAAGCAACGCAACAATACGCATGCAGAGTAGTTTAAGGGTGGAGCGAAGTTATTGGCTAGTTGTAAAATGATTATTAAAAGTTAAACACATTTTAACCAACAAATGTGGGGCTAAATAGAAGAAGTAAGTTGTAGTTTTAGCCCCCGGATGGGAATCGTTATGAAAAAATACCTACTTCTGTTACCCCTGTTTTTTGTGGGGCTGGTAAGCATAGCTCAAAAAAAGCAATACAAGTCTGCTATCGTTGGATTCTACAACCTGGAGAATCTTTTTGATACCATTGATAACACCCTGATTAACGATGAAGAGTTTTTACCCAACGGTATAAGAAATTACAATACGACCATCTACAGAGACAAACTTGCCAAATTAGCCGCTGTCATTGCGCAAATGGGCGCAGCATACTCCCCAGACGGACCTGCTTTATTGGGAGTTGCAGAAATTGAAAACGACACCGTACTCAAGGACCTTGTAAATGAGCCGCAGATACAAAAAAGAAACTACCGGTATGTCCACTATGATTCAAAGGATGCCCGTGGTGTGGATGTTGGATTGCTTTACAACCCAAACTATTTTTCAGTATTGACCAGTGATAAGTTATTTGTTCCACTACCTACTGGTTCCAAGGACGCTTATTATACGCGAGACATTCTCTGGGTTAAAGGAAAACTAAATGGTGAGACAATACACGTATATGTGAACCACTGGCCAAGCCGAAGTGGTGGCGAAAAAAGAAGTGAGCCGGGCAGAATTGCTGCAGCCGCAGTATGTCGAAAACATATTGATAGCATCTTGCTAAAGGAGCCTGGTGCAAAAATTGTTGTTATGGGAGATCTCAATGATGACCCCATCAACAAAAGCGTAGAAAAAGTATTAAGAGCGGTAGATAAAGACCAGCTACATCTGGAGGGGGCCTTATTCAATCCTTGGTTAGAATTATATAGAAAGGGAATTGGCACGTTGGCCTATCAGGATGCCTGGGGTTTATTTGATCAGATTATTGTTTCAAAACCATGGTTAAATAAAGATCAAGATGGATTTTTTCTTTATCTACCACAGGTATTTAACAAAGAATTTCTGGTTGAAAATAATGGCCGTTACAAGGGTTATCCCATGCGCACCTGGGACGGAAACAGTTACCGAGGAGGGTATAGCGATCATTTCCCAACATATATATTGGTAATCAAAGAGTTAGAAAAGTAGCTTTTCCACAAAAACAGTAGTTCAAGAAAGCTTGCGCCACAAGCCAATTTCCCCTATCTTTGCCGCCCCCAAATCTGGATTCGCAGATTCTTTCTCACCCTGGTGGGATTGTCCAATGGGATAAACCGAATTGTTAACCTTTTTCGGCTTTAGGCCGAAAGCAAAAAATGGTACATGAACAACTATGAACTGATGGTGATTTTCACCCCCGTTCTGAGTGACGACGAGTTCAAATCCCAGCAAAAAAAGATTGCTAAGCTGGTCACCGATGCAGGTGGCGCCGTTGTCGCAGAAAACGCATGGGGTCTCAAATCCCTCGCTTACCCCATTCAAAAAAAGACTACCGGTCTTTATTGGGTCCTTGAGTACAGTGCAGCTGCTGAGTTCAATGAAAAATTGAAAATTCAGTTGTTACGCGATGAAACTGTTCTTCGTCATTTGTGCACAAAACTCGACAAATACGCCGTCGAGTACAATGCCCGTAAGAGAAGTGGTGTAAAATCTAATCATCAAAAAGCAGTGGAGGCCTAATCGCATGGCAAAGAATGAAATCAAATACCTGACGGCCATCAAGACCGACAAGCGTGTCAAGAAGTTCTGCCGTTTTAAGAAATATGGTATCCGCTACATTGATTATAAGGATGTAGAATTTCTGAAGAAATTCCTCAATGAGCAGGGTAAGTTATTGCCTCGTCGTCTTACCGGAAACAGCCTGAAATTTCAGCGCAAAGTTTCTGATGCCGTGAAGAAGGCCCGTCAAATGGCGCTTCTCCCTTACGTAACTGATCTTTTAAAATAACCTCACCCTAACTCCTCTAAATTGAGGAAGACAGTGCCAAAGCACTGGGCAGGTGAACAAAAGAAAAAAAATGGAAGTCATTTTAATTAAGGATGTAGATAATCTGGGTGCCGCCAATGAGGTGGTTAAAGTAAAGAACGGGTATGCCCGTAACTTTTTGATCCCTCGCAAAATGGCTGTAGAAAACAGCCCCAGCAACCAAAAGCAATTAGAAGAGCGCTTGAAACAATTTCATAAGAAGGAAGCGCAAATGCTGGCTGAGATCAACAGCGTAATAGCTAAACTCAACGAAGGTCCTCTCCGATTGGGAGCCAAATCAGGCACCAGCGGCAAGATCTTTGGAAGCGTTACCAGTCTTCAAATCAGCCGTGCTATCCGTGAGCAAAAAGGATATGAGATCGATCGTAAAAAGATCTCTATTGCCGAGGAAGTAAAAGAGCTGGGAAGCTATAAAGCTGTTATCGATTTCGGTAACGGCAAGTCAGCTGAAGTTAGCTTTGAAGTAGTCGCTGAATAAGTTATTTATCCAAAACCAACTGTAAAGTCCTCTTCGGAGGACTTTTTTTATTCTCCTAAGCGAGTGCCTGTCAAGGGATTGCAAGAAGTTTTGCGCCTAACCTGCACAAAGTAGCCATACAAACTAAAAAAAACGTTACTTTGCCCTGTTATTGGTGCTCTTTCAGTTTCACAAGTCCGGAACGATTCGAATACGTAGAATGTTCTTTAGGTACTGTTTACTGTTGACACTCTTTATTTTTTAAAACCTAACAAGATGAACATTTACGTAGGAAATCTGAGCTGGAACCTAAAAGACCAGGATCTGCTCAATCTTTTTTCAGCCCATGGTGAAGTAACCACAGCAAAAATCATCACCGACAAATTCACCGGCCGTAGCAAAGGCTTCGGTTTTGTGGAAATGCCAAACGATGATCAAGCACAAGCTGCTATCGCTGCTCTTAACGGAACAGCGGTGGATGGCCGTAATGTGGTTGTGAACGAAAGCCGTCCTAAGCCTGAAGGCAGTGGTGGCGGTGGTGGCTTCAAGAAGCGCAGCTTCGGCGGCGGTGGCGGTGGCTATCGCGGAAACCGTGGCGGTGGCGACTACAATCGCGACAGCTTCAACAACGGAGACTTCTAAATCATTGACGGTTGATCCGTCGATTCAATTTACTCCTATAGTCCGGTCATAACGACCGGACTTTTTTTTGCTACCTTCGCTGCTACATGACCGAAAAGATTCTGATCCTGGATTTTGGATCTCAGTACACACAGTTGATTGCACGGGCCGTACGCGAGGCCAATGTTTATTGCGAAATAATCCCCTACCATCATGAAGTAGCGTTTGAGCCACACTTAAAAGGAATCATCCTTTCTGGTTCACCAGCTTCCGTGAATGATGAGAAAGCCCCCTTAGTAGATATTGCATCGCTAAATGCGCAGGTGCCCGTATTGGGAATTTGTTATGGGGCTCAACTCACTGCAAAATGTTTTGGAGGCTTGGTTGCCAAAAGTAACAAACGCGAGTATGGGCGGGCACAGTTACGACGAATAAAGGAAGATATCATTTTTAAAGGAATGGATCCACAGTCGCAAGTGTGGATGAGTCACAGCGATTCTATTAAAAACCTACCGGCTGGTTATGAATTACTCGCTGATACCGATAGTATCCCTGTAGCCGCCTTTAAAAAACAAGAACAAGGCTTCCCTTTATATGGGGTGCAATTTCATCCTGAAGTTTATCATTCTTCCCAAGGAAAAATATTTTTAAAAAATTTCTTACTGGAAATCTGCGGTTGCAAACAAGACTGGACCCCTGCCCATTTTATTACAGACACCGTGAATGCATTGCGTTCACAAATCGGTAAACGTCGTGTGATCATGGCACTGAGTGGTGGTGTGGATTCAACTGTTGCTGCTACCCTAATACATCGTGCCATTGGCGATCAGTTAACAGGAATATTCGTTGACAATGGAGTATTGAGAAAGGACGAGTTCAATGCAGTATTAAAAACGTATCAGGAAATTGGATTACCAGTCAAAGGAGTTGATGCCAGCGAACGCTTTTATAAAAATCTGGCTGGCCAAACAGATCCTGAAGCAAAACGTAAAGCAATCGGATCGCTCTTTATTGATGTATTTCAAGAGGAAGCTGCTCAACTAGAAAATATCGAACTATTGGGACAGGGCACTATCTATCCCGATGTAATCGAAAGTGTTTCTGTTCACGGTCCCTCTGTCACCATCAAATCACACCATAATGTAGGCGGACTCCCCGAACATCTACATCTTGAATTAGTGGAGCCACTTCGTCTTTTATTTAAAGATGAAGTAAGAAAAATCGGATTAGAGTTGGGAATCCCTCCCGCTATGATTCATCGTCATCCTTTTCCAGGTCCCGGGCTCGCTATAAGAATTTTAGGTGAAGTAACGGCTGAACGTGTGCACTTGCTACAAGCAGCAGACCAGGTCTTTATTCAAGCCTTAAGAGATAAGGGATTGTACGATGCGGTTTGGCAGGCGGGTGTAATCCTGCTTCCCGTCAAAAGTGTAGGTGTAATGGGGGATGAACGCACGTACGAATATACCGTAGCACTCAGAGCGGTAACCAGCGTGGATGGGATGACTGCCGACTGGGCTCATCTACCCTACGACTTTTTAGCACATGTATCCAACGAGATCATCAATCATGTAAAAGGAATCAACAGGGTTGTTTACGATATCAGCAGTAAGCCACCTGCAACTATTGAGTGGGAGTAATCAACGGCTAATCATATGAAAGGTTTTCGCATTTGCTGGATGCTGCTTTTAATAAGCCTCTTATTTGTACAGTTGCTGACTGCACAAAATAATTTGCCAAAATCGCCAGCTCGTATCGGGCTGTTATTGCCTCTACTACTCGACTCAGCTTTTGATAAAAAAAATAATTTCAAGTTTCCTCCAAAATCATTCCCCAAATATTTAATCCCTGCATTGGAATTTTATGAGGGAGCGCTGCTTGCCTTAGATACTTTGAATAAAAATAAGGCGGCCGTTGAACTGATT
>CAIRNW010000386.1 GCA_903879995.1 uncultured Bacteroidota bacterium | reverse complement strand
AGGTGATGAAGCGGGTTATCCGGTTGCTCCACACCAACAAGCATTTGATTATGCGCATGCACATGCTATTCCTGTTACAGCCCATGCCGGCGAGGCTTGTGGCGCTTCGAGTGTGCAGGAAGTATTGAAACATTTCAGACCCTCCCGAATAGGACATGGGGTGCGTTCTACTGAGGATCCTGCTTTGCTGGATCAATTAAAGAAAGAACGTATTCATTTGGAGGTTTGTCCCAGCAGTAATTTGCGAACTAATATCTATCCCACTTACGCTGACCATGTTATTGATCGGTTATACAAAAAAGGAGTTTCCGTTAGTGTAAATACCGATGCCAGGACCGTTACGCCTATTACATTAAGTGAGGAGTACCAGCAATTGGCCAATACTTTTGGTTGGACCTTATCCGATTTTTTACATTGTAATTTGCAAGCCTTGGATTACTCCTTTGCCCCTGCCTCGGTCAAAGATTCCTTAAGACCTATTCTGCAATTGGCGTATAGCTGACCGAATTTGGGTAATTTTCCTAACCAATGAATCTACTTTCACCAGCCATATCCTCATTGGCCCGGATGCGTTCCTGGCGTATCAATGCTTGGCGGGATAATCCGTTGAATGCACAACGTGAAGTACTGCAGGATTTGGTTACCTCTGCTCAGTATACGGAGTTTGGCCGTCGGTATAATTTTGGATCGCTTTTTAATGTTCGTTCTTTCAAAGAGGCTGTCCCCATTCATACGTATGAAGACCTAAAGCCTTATATCGATCGGATTGTGGCGGGAGGACAAAATATTTTATGGAATACACCCATCAATTGGTTCGCCAAAAGTAGCGGGACCACCAGTGAAAAAAGTAAGTTTATACCTGTTAGTGAGGAGGCTTTGCAGGAAGGTCATTTTAAAGCTTCCAAAGATGTATTAACGCTCTATTATTGTCATCGTCCGGATTCGGCCCTATTAACAGGTAAAGGGTTGATCATTGGAGGGAGTCATACGCTAAGTCCACTCAATCCGGAAGCACAGGTGGGTGATTTAAGTGCCGTGTTGCTACAGAATTCCCCATTTTGGGGTCATTGGCTTCGAACGCCCGATTTACAAATTGCATTGATGGACGAATGGGAGTCAAAAATTGAAAAACTGGCTCAGCAAACAATTTTAGAAAATGTTACTTCTATATCGGGTGTGCCTACCTGGACCATGGTATTGTTCAGAAGAATTCTTGAGCTAACTGGAAAATCAACTATTGCAGAGGTATGGCCTTCGCTTGAATTATATCTGCATGGAGGCGTTTCGTTTGCACCTTATAAGCAACAGTTTTCTGCCTTGTTGGGAAAAGACGTTACATATTTGAATATGTATAATGCCAGTGAAGGATTTTTTGCTGCCCAAGACGATCCTTCGCAGGAAGGGATGCTGCTTTTTACGGATCATGGTATTTTCATGGAGTTTATGCCAGTGAGTGAATATGGATCTCCCAATCCAAAAACAATTGGCTTACAGGATGTAGAAATTGGGCAACGATATGCGTTGGTGATCAGTACAAATTCCGGTTTATGGCGTTACTTGATAGGAGATACCATTGAGTTTGTTTCATTAAATCCGTATCGTATTCATGTAGCGGGTCGGTTAAAACATTATATCAATGCTTTTGGAGAAGAAGTGATTGTTGATAATACGGATAAAGCCATTGCAGCCGCTTGTGTCAAAACGGGAGCTACCGTTGTTGATTATACCGCTGCTCCCATCTATTTTGATGCCAATGCCAATGGAGCACATGAGTGGTTGGTTGAGTTTGAACAACCTCCTTCCTCATTGGAACTTTTTGCTGCCGTGCTGGATCAATCCTTACAAGAAGTTAATAGTGATTATGAAGCAAAGCGTTATCGGAGTATTGCCTTACGTGAACCCCTGGTTCGTCAAGTGACCAATGGAACCTTTGCTGCCTGGCTCAAACAGAAAGGTAAATTAGGGGGTCAGCATAAGGTTCCCCGATTGAGTAATGATCGCACCGTTTTGGAGGAAATCTTCCAACTGAATAACCCTACTTTTGTGACACCTTAATTTTTAAGTATGAAACTACTCGAGAATAAAGTGGCTATCATCACAGGAGCCGCACGTGGAATTGGTGAGGGCATTGCCCTGTTGTTTGCTGAGCATGGAGCCCATGTAGCATTCACCTATGTTAGTGAGGGCAGTGCTGAAAAAGCAAAGCAACTAGAAAGTCGTTTGCAAGGAATGGGTGTAAAGGCAAAAGCCTGGAAAAGTAATGCGGGTGATGCGGCGCAATGCGAGCAATTTGTAAGTGAGGTGTTGCAAGAATTTGGTACGATTGATGTATGTGTAAATAACGCCGGCATCTCAAAGGATAATTTATTAATGCGTCTTACTCCTGAGCAATGGAACGAAGTGATTCAGGTTAATCTGAATAGTGTTTTCTATATGACCAAGCAGGTGATCAGACCGATGATGAAAGCTCGCACGGGCTCAATCATCAATATGAGTTCTGTAATTGGAGAAATGGGTAATGCTGGGCAAAGCAGTTATGCAGCCAGCAAAGCCGGAATTATAGGATTTACCAAGTCTGTAGCAAAAGAGCTGGGTAGTCGGAATATTCGTTGTAATGCTATCGCTCCCGGTTTTGTAGAGACTGACATGACCAGTTACCTAAAAGAGGGGGAAGCTGGCGATAAATATAAAGCTGGAATTCCGCTGGGCCGCTTTGCTTCTGCGCGTGATATTGCTAATGTTACATT
>CAIRNW010000385.1 GCA_903879995.1 uncultured Bacteroidota bacterium | reverse complement strand
GCCAGTAACCACTGCTTGCAGATGAACAAAGGAACTGGGGTCTACCACAGGTTTGATACCATTGAAAGAATAGAACATAGTAAAATTTAAACCAGTGTTTTATGGGTTCTATAACAAAGTCCTTTGAACTGCGCTACTAATTCTTGTTGCTGATTGTGTATGGCAATTTGATACAGGCCTGTACTTTTCCCATTATGTAGCTCGGTAGCTGTAGCCGTTAATTGGTCACCCACTTTTACTTGCTTTGTAAAATTGATGGATGTATCTAACGCTACGGATAAATTATTTCTATTATTACAGGCAAAGGCAAAAGCACTATCTGCTAATGAAAAAGTAATTCCTCCATGGACAATCCCAAATCCATTTACCATCTCTTCTCGTATTTGCATACGAATTTGACTATACCCTTCTTTCACATCTAACACCTGTATGCCTAACCATTGTGAAAATCGGTCCTCCTGCATCATGTGCTGCACTACTTGTTGTGCTAATTGGTTTTCAGGTGTTGACATAAAATGAATTATTGTCCTTTGAATAGCGGTTTTCTTTTTTCTAAAAAGGCATTCACGCCTTCTTTGAAATCTTCAGTTGCAGCAGCTTGTTGTTGCAACTGATCTTCCAATTCTAATTGCTGCGCTAAATTATTTGTTGCACTTTGATTCAATTGTTCTTTTATGAGTGCCAATGCTTGAGTGGGCATGGCTGCTAGTTGCTTGGCTAGTGCTAACGCTTCTTCCTGTAATTGTTCGTCCGCAACAGTTTTCCAAATTAATCCCATTTGCAGGGCTTCTGTGCTGCTCACTTTATCACCTAACATCATCAACCCGGCTGCGCGTTGCCAACCTACTAGTCGAGGTAGAAAAAAACTCCCTCCCGAATCGGGGACTAATCCAATTTTTGAAAATGCTTGTATAAAGGAGGCGCTATTCCCGGCAATACAGAGATCACAACTCAATGCCAGGTTTGCACCGGCTCCTGCAGCAACACCATTCACAGCAGCTACTACAGGTTTTTGTAAAGAACGAATACGGGAGATAATAGGATTGTAATGTTCTTTTAGAATTCGTTCCATGCCCGGTCCTTGGGGATCAATGGCTTCGCCTAGATCTTGTCCTGAACAGAAGGCTTTGCCTGCACCTGTGATCAATACAGCACGACAAGTTGCATCCGCACATTGATCTAATAGGGCTTGTAATTGCAAGGCCATCTCTCTGTTAAATGCATTGAATTTTTCAGGGCGATTTAGCGTGATAACGGCCACCTGTTCTTTCATTTCAAATAAGATCGAACCCATGCAAACTGTTTTAACGAAGTTAAGATTTGCTATTCAGTGACATTTGAAATAATCAAAAGGCTCACCACAGTCCTGGCACTGCAATAATGCTTTACAGGAAGTGCTTCCAAATTCGCTGAGTAATCGGGTGTGTTCGCTTTTGCATTGTGGACAGGGGATGCCGTCGGAAGGAATAGTAAATCGTTTTTCAGGCGGCGCAATACCGTACTCTTTTAATTTTTCTTTTCCTTGTTCAGACATCCAATCAGTAGTCCAGGCTGGAGTGATAGAATGATTAATAGTTATGGATTGATAACCAATTGTACTTAATTCCATCTTAATAGTGTTGGCAATCCAATCCATGGCCGGACAGCCTGAATAGGTAGCGGTAATGGTAACTTCAATAATACCATCTTCAGTAGGTGGACTTTTTACATCAATGGCTCTTACAATACCCAAATCGTTGAGAGTGAGAACAGGAACTTCGGGATCACAAATCTGATCCATTAATTGCCAGCATGCTTTTGTGGCTTCCTTATGCACTGGGGTGGTATTCATAATTTACCAATCACAACCCGGATACGTACGCTGCATATATTGCAAGTCAGTTAAAATATAACCAAGTTCTTCAGAGTGAACTCCGGTTTTACCTCCAAGTTGCATATAGCAGGAAGTAAGCGGCGCAAGAGATAGTGTAGCTTCCTCAAGTGTAGACTGCACTGTTGAAAACCAATTTTTATGCAATGGAGCTGGATCAAGTCCTAAGGCTATTTCATAATCAGCGGCCTTGAATAGTTCGCCCGTATAGGGCCAAAGATTTTCCAGCGCTGTAACAAGACGTGTATGACTTTCTGGAGTCCCATCTCCCAATCGTAGCACCCACTCACTGCTCCAGCGGCAGTGATAATTAACTTCTTTAAGCGATTTGGTAGCAATGGCAGCTAGTGTAGCATCTTTTTCCTTGGTCAGTTGCGTATAGAGTTCGCGTTGAAAACAGCTGAAGAAAAATTGACGCAGAATGGTTTGCCCCCAATCACCGTTGGGTTGTTCAACCAGTAAACAATTTTTATAATCTCGTTCGTTTCGTAAATAGGCCAGGGTATCTTCTGTGGTCTCTCCCCCTTTCAACTGCGCTGCATATTGATATAAACTGCGGGCTTGTCCAATTACATCCAGTGTAATGTTGGTGATAGCGATATCTTGTTCCAGCACTGGCCCATGACCACACCAGGCAGAATTACGCTGACCTAATATCAGTGCACTATCTGCGAGATATAATGTATAATCAAGAAGTGCTTGTTGCATGAATTCAATTACATGTGTTTGACTTCATCAGGCAAGTCATAAAAAGTAGGATGTCGATACACTTTATCAGCGGCAGGTTCGTATAATTCTCCAGCTTCGGCGGGATTGGAAGCGGTGATATATTTACTTTCTACTACCCAAATGCTCACCCCTTCCTGGCGTCTTGTGTAAACATCTCTTGCATTTTCAATAGCCATCTGCGCATCGGTGGCATGCAGACTACCCACATGTTTGTGATCCAATCCTTGTTTACTCCGAATAAAAACTTCCCAAAGTGGCCAGTCGGTTACAGGTTGTTGCTGATTGCTGGAAGGCGCTGCACCACTGCTGGCATCTGGGATATCTCCGTAGTATAATTTTTTTATGAAGTGTAACATATCAATTAGGCGGCTTTAGTACGCGTACGTTGTTTGTTGGCATGAGCTTGTGCTGCTTCACGAACCCAGGCACCTTCTTCCCATGCTTTGCGACGAGCATCCAAGCGTTGTTTATTACAAGGACCATTTCCTTTTACTACTTGCCAGAATTCGTCCCAATTAATTTCTCCAAAGTCGTAGTGCTTACGAGCTTCATTCCAACGCAAAGCGGGATCCGGTAAAGTCATTCCCAATAATTTTACCTGCTCGGCAATCATATCTACAAATTGCTGACGTAGTTCATCGTTTGTTTTGCGCTTGATCTTCCACTTCATGCTCATATCGCTATTGGTACTTTCACTATCACGTGGACCAAACATCATGAGAGCAGGCCACCACCAGCGGTTGATGGCATCCTGACACATCGCGCGCTGTTCCTTACTTCCTTTTGAAAGTACTAACAAGGTTTCAAATCCTTGTCGCTGATGAAAACTCTCCTCTTTGCAAATTCTTACCATGGCTCTGGCATAAGGGCCATAAGAAGTACGAGTCAACATCACCTGGTTCATGATGGCAGCACCATCCACTAACCAACCGATTGCACCCATATCTGCCCACGTGAGGGTAGGGTAGTTGAAAATAGAAGAATACTTTGCTTTTCCGCTGTGCAGATCATTGATCATTTGCTCTCTGGATTGCCCCAATGTTTCTGCGGCTGCGTATAAGTATAATCCATGTCCGGCTTCATCCTGGACTTTGGCAATTAAAATGGCTTTTCTTTTGAGAGAAGGAGCGCGAGAGATCCAATTTCCCTCCGGCAACATCCCTACAATTTCACTATGAGCGTGTTGGCTAATCTGACGAAGGTTAGTTTTTCTATAAGCCTCAGGCATCCAGTCCTTGGGCTCAATCTTAACTTCCTTGTCAATTTTTTGCTGAAAGAGTTCTTCCAGGTTATGCGTTCCCATACGAGTAACTTTAAAGGCAAATTTATTAAAAACTAACGAGCGTTAGGGTGCTTGTCGAAGTTCTACTAGTTATTTGCTATCAAAATCCACCACAATTTTCTCTGTTTTGGGGTGGCTTTGACAGGTAAGGATGAACCCCTGCTCAATTTCTTCCTCTTCCAGACCCCAATGGATATCCATATTGACCTCCCCTTCCACTAATTTGGCTTTACAGGTACAACACATCCCGCCTTTGCAAGCAAAAGGAAGATCGGCACCTTGTTCCAAGGCAGCATCTAAAATAGTAGCGCTGCTGTTCAATGGAATTTCAATTTGAATCTGTCTGCCATCCAATAAAATGTGAATACTACTCTTTACTGTACTTTTTTCAGCACTCGCTTTACCAGTTGTAGTAGGAATGCCACCACCCGCATTAAAAAGCTCTGCATGTAGTTTTTTCTTATCCAAGCCCTTGGCTTGCAGAAAATCCATGGCGGTATCTATCATTTCCCGGGGTCCACATAAAAAAACAGCATCGAGTTGCTGGTAGGGAATTAGTTTGGTTAGCTCCTCTAATTTTTCTTGATCAATTCTTCCAAAATTGAGTGCGCTGTCTGTTTTTTCACGACTTAATACATGGATCAATTTAAATCGATTCATGTATTGATTCTTTAAAGCCTCCAGTTGTTCAAAGAAAATGATGGAGTGGCGAGTGCGATTACCATAAACTAATGTAAAGGAGCTGTGCGGCTCAATCGCTAAAGTAGTTTTAATAATAGAAAGCAATGGGGTAATACCACTTCCTGCAGCCAGTGCCAGATAATTTTTTTGTTGTGCAGGATCAAGTGGTGTAAAAAACTTTCCCGTTGGCGGCATTACTTCCAAAGAGTCCCCTGCATGCAAGTTCTCATTGGCATAGGTTGAAAAAACACCTCCTTTAATTTTTTTGATGGCCACCCGTAATTCATGATCAAGTGGAGAAGAACATATTGAATAGTTACGACGAACTTCCTGTCCGTTGAGAGTAGCTTTTAAAACCAGATTTTGACCTTGAGTAAATTGAAAGCTGTCCTGCAGTGTAGCAGGAACTTCAAATGCCAGGGATACACACTCAGCAGTTTCTTTTTTTACTTCCTTGATGGTTAATCGGTGAAAATGCAACGACATGCTTAATCGTTTTTGCGCAACCCGTCAATCAAAATCGTTAGCATATTATCCTCCAGCTCACGTGCACTGATTTTTTTTCTGCTACGATGCCAGCTTTCAATTCCTCCAATGGCATGCAATAGGATCAAAACAGCTGTAGGGGCATCAATACGACGAATTTCTTTTTTATCGATACCCTGCTCTATCAAGGCAGCAAAACGCTTTCTATATGTACGACGCTGTGTTTGGAAATTGGATAAATAAGGTTCCTCTAAATGACGCCATTCCCGATCTGTCACAAATACCTGTTCGTAATTATCAATGATTTGACGGATATGAAAACGGAGCACCTGTTCAATTTTGGCAATGGTATTCTCGGTGCTGGCCTCTACCTGATCCATGTGCTCATTGAAAAGATTGGCCATCTCAAAACAGATAGCTTCCAGAATTTCTTGTTTAGAGCGAATGTGATTGTATAAACTGGCGGCTTCAATACCCACTGCCTCAGCCAGGTCACGCATGGAAGTGGCTGAAAAACCACGTTGGCGAAACATAGTGGCTGCTTTTTGCAGAATCAATCCTTTTTTAGATGCTTTCTTTCTAGGTGTTTTTGCCATTGGTAATGAGGAGTGGAAAGGTAGTGAATTACTGGCTTTTTTTGATACGCCGAATTAACCTAGGTTTGCGCCATGTCATTAATTACCGTAGGAACCATGGCCTTTGACGCCATTGAAACACCATT
>CAIRNW010000384.1 GCA_903879995.1 uncultured Bacteroidota bacterium | reverse complement strand
ATGTTAGCGAAGTATTTTAAAAAAATAAATAACAATGAAAGAACGTTGATTTTTGCCGCTTTTAATGCGGAGGAAATGGGTGGTTTTGGTGCTACTTACTTTTCAAAACAATTCGACCCAGCGCAAGTAGTAGCTATGTTCAATATTGAAATGATCGGCACAGAAAGCAAATGGGGGAAAAATTCAGCTTTCATAACTGGTTTTGAAAAAACGAACATGGGTGAGCTACTACAAAAGAATTTAACCGGTACAAACTTTACTTTTTATCCGGATCCCTACCCTACACAACAACTTTTTTATCGTTCAGATAATGCCACTTTAGCAAGATTAGGAGTACCTGCCCATACCATTTCTACTTCAAAAATGGATAATGAACCTAATTATCATAAAGCCAGCGATGAAGTAGCTACGCTTAATCTTAAAAATATGAATCAGATTATTAAAGCAATTGCCCTAAGTTCTAAAGGCATTGTGGCAGGAATAGAAACACCTACACGGGTTGACGTATCAACCCTTAAAAGATGATTCAATTAAATATACATAATTCAATCGCGTAGCCTCACCATAGTAAGCAACCTCTTCTTCACCCACCTTTGTGGCGCCTAGTTTTTCCATTGCTTTTTGTGATCGGATATTATTTGCTCCCACATGAAATACTACGCGATGGACAAAATCAAACGCATAAGAAAGCATTAATAGTTTGGTAGTACGATTATATAATTGTCCCCAACAGGCACGTGCAAAAAAGGTATAGCCAATTTTTACTTCACTATCTGCTGGCTTATAATCGTAAAATCGGGTGGAACCTATTACTCGCTTATGTTCGTCCAATACAATAAAAGCTCCTCCGGATTCTAATGCTCCCTTAAAATAATTTTGAAATACCTCACGTTTATAGCGATCAGGATTAGGATGCTGTTCCCAAATCAATGGATCACTTGCTACCGCATAAAGTGATTCAAAATCGGTAGCCGTCAGCGGTCGTAAAGAAACCAACTCACTGTGAAGATCTGTAGGCTGAAGATTCATACTATAAAAGTAATCATGCTAAGAAACGGTGGAGGCAAATTGTGGTTCTCTTCGGTGATTAGTTGCCTGCTCGTAGGCATAAGCTAAGCCAATAAGTGGTCCTTCTTGAAAAGAAGTTCCCAAAAACGCAAGTCCAACTGGCATTCCATGTACAAAACCCATAGGAACATTCACGGAAGGATTACCACACACGGCAGCCGGACCATACATCCCATATCCGGAAAACCGATCTCCATTGATGAGATCAGTACACCAAGCTGCACCATTAGAAGGACCGCAAACAGCATCTAATTGTTGCGATGCAAAAAATTCTGTATAAAATTTTCTTGCGTCTGCATACCTAGCCACCGCATCTAAATAATCCTTTTCACTCAATGACCCTTTTGCTTCCGAAGCTTCTAAAATTTCTTGTTGAAAGAACGGCATAGCTTTAGAAACATGTTGCTTATTATACCGAATCACATCAGCAAGTGTTTTGACAGTACTATTAGCTTTTGATAAATAAGCATTCACGCCATCCTTAAATTCATATTGCAACACTTTAGTAGCTTGAATACCAAAGCGATTAAACGCAGATAAAAATTCTACTTCAATCACTGTGGCACCTTTTTGTTTTAATACAGCTACAGCTTCTTTGTATAGTGCAAGTACTGACTCATGCCCGCCAGTTAAAAAACTTTTTTCAATACCAATTCGTTTTCCTGCAAGTGAATCTGCATTTAAATAAGCTGTATAATCAACTGAAACACCGGGTGAAGCAACGGATGTGGCATCAGCGGGGTCAACTCCTGCAATAGTAGTTAAAACAATAGCTGCATCGCGAACGGTTCTGGTCATAGGACCTGCAGTATCCTGTGTTTTAGAAATAGGAATGATGCCGGATCTACTTACTAAACCCACGGTAGGCTTTATCCCTACTACCCCATTGACTGAAGAAGGGCAATGAATCGAGCCATTGGTTTCCGT
>CAIRNW010000383.1 GCA_903879995.1 uncultured Bacteroidota bacterium | reverse complement strand
CCTTGATGGCTGCGTTGGATTTGCGCGGGGCAAATTTGGCAAAGGGGTTGCCGGTAGATTTTTTCATAATGTATGTGCTGTTTTACAACAGGATTTAACAAAGATACAGTAAAAGGGAGAAAGCACTAAAAAACCCTCAGTAACGAGGGCCTTTCAGTTTTACAATTCACTCCATCCGGAAGTAGTGTTGCGTGCTGGCGGAGGTGGTGGAGGAGGGGGAGGAGGACCCTTTCTTTCCCGATTTCCTCGCGGTCTTTCTTCCATCTTGCCACGAAATTCTTGCATGCGGTCTCGCATCATTCGTTTATATTTTTCTAATTGTTCGGCGTTTAATAATTGACTTAAACTATTTTTTTGCTCTTCCATCATGCTACGAAGCTGTTCACGATGGCTATCCCGAAATGACTCAGCTTTCTTTTGCATCGCACGCATGGATTGCTGAAACTTTTGCTGCTGTGCCTGCAATTTGACTACTTGTTCATCGGTCAGCGAGAGTACTTCCTTTAAACGGGCTGCTTGTCTTTTTTGAGCACTATCTTTTCTGGCGGTTTGCTTTTCCTTTAAGTCCTTGAGTTGCTTTTTTTGTTCTGGTGTTAAAACCTTTTCAAGTGCTTTTTCCTGTTCTTTTTTTAATTGCTCTCGTTGCGTTTCACTAAGTTTTAACTGTTCGCTCAGATTTTGTTTTCTTTCTTCACGAATCCTGGAAAGTTGTTCACGGTGAGCTCCCCTACGTTCTTGAACTGGTTGGGCAATAGCCATTGCACACATTCCTATAAGTGCAATTGATAGCAATGATTTTTTCATATAAAAATTACTTTAAGGTTGTCGAAAAGTAATACTAAGAAGGGCAATGGGCTATCAGGTTTAATCCAAGCTAAAACTATCCTTTATTGGCAAGCTGTCCACAAGCTGCGTCAATATCTTTACCACGGCTTCTGCGTAATCGCGCATTGACTCTGTTTTTGCCCAGGTATTCCATAAACTGGTCAACCTTTACGGCATCCGGTTTTTCAAAACGGGCTTTATCTATCGGGTTGTATTCAATGATGTTGACCAAATCTGCAGGAACTTGTCTATAAAGTTTTACTAACTCATCGGCATCCCGTTGGCCATCATTGAAATCTTTAAATAAGATGTATTCAAATGTGATTTCGTTTCCGGTTTCCTGATAGAAATAATTGAGCGCATCTACCAACGACTTGATATTATTGGAGTCGTTGATTGGCATGATTTGATTTCTTTTAGCATCGTTCGCAGCATGAAGAGACAGCGCTAGTTTGAATCGAACCCGATCGTCGGCCAGCTGACGGATACCTTTGGCAACCCCTGCCGTAGATACAGTAATTCTTCGGGGACTCATGCCCAACGCATCCGGTGAACTGATCGTTTGAATAGCACGCAAAACCTGTTTATAATTGAGCAGAGGTTCGCCCATGCCCATAAAAACTATGTTGGTGATTTTTTTATCTAAAACGCGCTCTGCTTGTTGGTTCAGTAAAACAACCTGGTCTACGATCTCGTCAAACTGCAGATTTCTTTTCCGCTCCATGTAGCCAGTTGCACAAAATTTGCAGGTTAATGAACAACCAACTTGTGAGGATACACAAGCCGTAATTCTTTTATCTGTGGGTATCAGCACCCCTTCGATCGCATGCCCATCCCAGGTTTTAAACCGGGATTTTATAGTGCCATCTTCGGAGTACTGAGTTGTTTCCACTTGCAGGGCAGGCAGTGTGAACTGTTCTCCTAATTGCTGGCGTAATACTTTACTGAGATTTGTCATGTCCGCAAAACTCATAGCCTGTTTTTTCCAAAGCCATTCATGGATCTGTTGGGCTCTGAATTTTTTTTCGCCGGATTGTTCTACAAATAGTTCAAGCTCAGACAAGCTTAGCTCACGGATGTTGCGGGGTTGATTAGTCACGATGCAAAGATAAAGGCCGATGAACCGTTTTGAGGAATTAACGGATATTTGTACAAAGCATGTTATGAAACCAGTCTTTGTTGTTGACGCCGTTCGCACGCCAATTGGTCGTTATGGTGGAGTTTTAAGTAATGTGCGTCCTGACGATTTGTTGGCTACAGCACTTCGTGCCCTACTCAATCGTAACGATTCAGTGGATCCTTCACAAATTGGAGATGTAATTGCCGGTGCAGCTAACCAAGCTGGAGAAGATAATCGTAATGTAGCCAGAATGGCCTCCTTGCTAGCAGGACTTCCTGTTTCAGTTCCCGGAAGTACAGTTAATCGACTTTGTGCTTCTGGTTTGCAGGCCATCATGGATGGAAGTCGTCAAATTGCTTGTGGAGATGCGTCGTTGATCATGGCTGGGGGCGCAGAGAGTATGACGCGTGCCCCATTTGTAATGGCTAAATCTACCACTGCGTATGATCGTAATGTCACGGTATTTGATACAACCATGGGCTGGCGATTTATCAATCCTTTGCTCGCACAACAATATCCTCCTTTTACGATGGGTGAAACAGCCGAAAATGTAGCTGCACAATGGAAGATTAGTCGGGAAGAACAAGATGTTTTTGCATTGGGCTCACAAACTAAATACGCTGCCGCAAAAGCAGCGGGCAGATGGGAGGAAGAAATTGTGGCCGTAGAACTAAGTAGTAAGGGATTGTTGAGCTGGGTGGTTGATGACGAACATCCTCGTCAAACTTCATTGGAAAAATTAGCTGCATTACAACCCGCATTCAAAAAAGACGGCACAGTGACTGCTGGAAATTCTTCTGGCATTAATGATGGTGCAGCTGCTTTATTATTGGCCAATGAGGAAAGTATGAAGTCATTTTCCTTGCAGCCACTGGCGCGTATTGTGGCCATGGCAGTTACAGGAGTTGATCCAGCCATCATGGGAATTGGTCCTGTTACAGCTACTAAACGAGTGCTGGAGCGTGCGGGACTGCAATTAAAAGATATTGGTCTGTTTGAATTAAATGAGGCTTTTGCATCGCAATCCCTGGCATGTATCAAAGAATTAGGATTGGATCCCACTCGTGTTAATGTAAATGGAGGTGCCATTGCAATTGGTCATCCGTTAGGTTGTAGTGGGGCAAGAATTTCTGCTACGCTGCTTTACGAAATGAAACGTCAAAACGTTAAATACGGGATTGCCACCATGTGTGTGGGAGTGGGGCAGGGTGCTGCAGTGCTTTATGAATTAGCTTAATAGCTGTTTGCTTAAAGCTTTCCAGGATATTGTTTCCTGTTTTCCTGTTTGTAAGTTTTTAACCGTGGCCGATTGTGCTGCAATCTCTTTGTCGCCCATAATAATTACCGTTGTAATTTTTTTTCTCTCTGCGTATTTG
>CAIRNW010000382.1 GCA_903879995.1 uncultured Bacteroidota bacterium | reverse complement strand
ATCCGTTCCAATCTTTTGACCATCGCCTGCCTGACGAAGTGCACTCAGTGGCGGATACATGGTCCATCCACCAGAGGCAGGACCGGTTTGAACAAATACTGAAGCGGCCATTACTACGCCTGCCAGGAAGAAAAACCAGTAGGATAGCATATTTAAAAATGGTGACGCCATATCACGCGCACCAATCTGAAGAGGAATCAGAATATTGGCAAAAGTACCGCTCAGTCCAGCTGTTAATACAAAGAATACTAGAATGGTTCCGTGCATGGTTACCAGACTGTAATAAAATTCTGGTTGAATCTGTCCGCCTTTTGCCCATTTACCAAACAAAGTTTCCAAAATGGGGAATGAGGCTTCCGGATAACCTAACTGCAAACGGAATAACACAGAGAAAAATCCACCGATGATGGCCCACACAATCCCTGTAATCAGGAATTGTTTTCCGATTGTCTTGTGGTCCATACTGAAGATGTACTTCGAAATGAAGGACTGTTCATGGTGGCCGTGCTCCTCATGATGAGTTGTTGCATGCTTCACCTCCGCTACGTGTACTGTTGTTGTTTCACTCATGGCTCTTCGGTTTTTTCGAATACAAAAAATAATTATCTAATGATAGCACCCGTTAAAGGCGCTGCGCTTGTGTTCTCTTTTTGTTGAGCTGGATCCTTGTCGGGATTCGCTACCAGATACTGTGGTTTTTTGGAAGCTAACCAAGCATCAAATTCTTCCTGTGTTTCTACGACAATTACGCCGCGCATACTCCAGTGACCTTTTCCACACAATTGATCACAAGAGATTTCATAAACAAAATCAGGATTCCCTGTTTTTACTTTCATCTCTTTGGTCGTGAATTTGGGTGTAAACCACATAGTAGTAGGCGTACCGGGAACTGCGTCCATCTTCATTCGAAAATGTACCAGTCCCACATCATGGATTACGTCTTTAGCGCCAATTACCAATTGTACGGGTTTTCCAACCACCAAGTGCATTTCCTGTTCTACAAAAACGTCGTCGTGGTTAGCAGGATCTTCCCATAATTGTCCAACAGGATTACTATTGGCCGCATCTACCTTTTTATAATATTTCTTTCCTAAAATTCCATCAGCCCCGGGATAACGAAATTCCCAACCATATTGCTTACCGACTACTTCTACTACCATGGCATCCTTGGGAGCGGGGCCAGTAATTTTAAACCAATAGAAAATACCAAATCCTACTAGTACGGAAAGTGCAATAGCGGGGATCACTGTCCATATTAATTCAAGCGTATTGTTATGCGGATAATAAAATGCTTTTCGATTATCTGATTCCTGGTATTTATAAGCAAACCAGAATAACGCAATCTGGGTAATAAGAAATACAATAAAGGTGATGGCCAGCGTAACGTACAACATACGATCCACCAACACACCATGGTCAGAAGCGGGTTCTCCTAAAATTCTTCCTTTCAACATTTCGTTACAATAGTACACGCCAATCAATCCGAGTACCAGGAATGCCAGCAACAAAAAGGCATTGATCTTATTACTTTGCTTGCGTGCATTTTCGTACCCACGAATCATGGCCACATACTCACTGGCCTTCGCGATCTGGAAGACAACCACCAGAAAGAGAATCAGGATGGCGGAGATAAGTAATGTCTGCATAATTTATCTATCAGCTTTTAAGTTCAGTTTTCAAATTGAATTCACAATCAATTGTCAAAAAATCAGGTATGGTGGATCAAACTTTCTTTCACAAAGGGGTGGTTTCTAGCCAACAAAGGCGCTTTTGCCAACGCACGGCCAGTGCTATACATAATCAAGCCCACGAACCCAAGTGCTACTCCTAAATCATAAATAATATTGGGAACCTTATCAGGAGAAACGGCAGGAAACACCATTTGATAAAAGTCTAACCAATGTCCGAAAATAATTACAAGGGCCATAAACGTAATAGTCCCATAATTACGCTTTGCACTACGACGCATCAAAATCAAAAGCGGCGCAATAAAGTTGATGATGAACATCATCCAGAATATTCCTTTATAAATACCATGTGCACGTGGCTGGAAATAGATGGTCTCCTCTGGAATGTTCGCATACCAGATCAGCATGAACTGAGAAAACCAGAGATAAGTCCAGAAAACTGAGAAGGCGAACATGAATTTACCCAGGTCATGCAAGTGTTCGTCATTGGTATATTCCAAATATCCATTGTTCTTTAAGAATACCACAAACAAAGCAATCAACGCAACACCCGATACAAAGGTGCTGGCAAACGTATACCAGCTATACATAGTGCTGTACCAGTGTGCATCAATACTCATGAGCCATAGCCAGGGCAATGAGGACATTACTGTTAAAGAGAAAACAACAATATAGAGCGCTGCCCATACCGTGTTTTTGAAAATGTACTTTCTGCGTTCTTCCAAAGTTGCCAATGGTTCATTATCTAGACTGCGAGATAACTGACGCATTTTCCAACCTAGTACCGACCACAACAACACGGTCAAAATAGTTACTACCGTAAAGAAAGTTTTATTGAGAAATCCTTTTTTGTGGCTAAGAATTTCGTCATGCTTGACATGTTCTGCATCAGTCCAGTGATAAATAGTATGGTTATCGCCAAAAACAATCGCTAACAGGATAGTCGCACAAATCACCCCCACCACAGGCACGGCGGCGGATATTGCCTCCGGCACGCGACGGAAAGACATTTGCCATCCACCCCAAGCGAGCGTGGTAATACAAACAAAGAACATAGAAGCATTCACCACTAATAAAAAGAAAACACTGTTTTGTAATAAAGAAGCCCAAAAGCGCGCTTGTTCGCGAGGATCGGCACTAGAACCACTGGTCACCCAAAGACCAATAATAGAAAGCACTCCGATCGCGATCAGCGATAAAGCGACCGTGTTGTAATTTTTGGGAGCGGTGAAGGTTGAACGGATTGACATCTTGCTATTTTTAAAGGCAGGAATTTCGTTTAGTTAACTGCGGCTGTTGCAGGAGCTGCTGCTTCGGCCTGTTTTGCTTTGATATAGGCAACTATTTCCCAACGTTGCTTGGAGCTAAGCTGAGATCCGTAGCCACCCATTAGATTCTTACCATAGGTGATAGAGTGAAACATAGTACCAGCTGCCATATTTGTTGCAATCGGATCGGTAATCAAATTGCGTGGAGCTGCTGGATAAGGTCCATCTCCACCTTTCCAGAGAGGACCATTGCCATCCAATTTTGTACCATGACAAATTCCACAATTAATTAAATAAATGCGCTCTGCTTCTTTCATATCAACGGCAGCTACATCCAATGGATTTTTAACTTCTGCTGAACGTGCATAACCTACAGAATCATTTTTGAATGGGTAGGCTCCCATGGCACCACGGGCAACTGTTCCTTCTACAGGACGAGCATTGTAGTGAATACCCGCTTGTGTCAAAGCCTCCGTAGAAGAATAAGTTTCCAGTGCACGACTGTAAGACATATCAGGCATATACACTTTACCGGTATCTCTTCTTACTTCATTACATCCGATAGAAGCCACTACCAGGCCTATCAAAGAAGTAAGTATAATAGCTTTTTTCATCATCGATTCGATTTGAATGATTGAATCCTTTTATTGCTCAAAACGCATTTTATCATTGGCATAATTACCCAGCCACCATCCTGTTTCCTTTGTCTCTACTTTCACATCCGTAGCACCTGCCGCTTGTAAAAATTTTACAGCCTCTTCTTCATTGGTGCCGGCCGTGCACTCAATTGCCATCACAAAGGTGTCGTCGGTGGAACGAGGATTAAAATGATCTTTCTTCACAAACGGAGCCAGTTGACACAACCAGCAGAACGTAAGTACCATACCCACTGCTGCAAATAACACCGTTAACTCAAAAGTTACCGGAATCCAAGCAGGAAGAGAAAAGTAAGGCTTACCACCAAAATTGATGGCCCAGTCAATGGTCAGCGCCCAGGTAATAAATCCTACTGCTGTAGAGGTCCCGGTTATACCATAGATAAAACCGGCCGTATGCAAGCTGGTATCGCGCAATCCCATCTCTTTATCTAAACCATGAATAGGAAAGGGCGTAAACACATCATGAAGCTTGTAGCCCGCACGACGTACTTTTTTTACGGCAGGAAACAAAACCGCCTCATCCGTAAAATTTCCAACAATGAATTTCTTTTTTGCCATATACTTTAAGTTGCGCGATTAATTAATGATGATCGTGCAAATGATGTTCTCCAAATTGAGTGACTGTATCTTCTTCTTCCTTATTCATTTTACCCTTGTAATTTTCTCCACTACGCTTGAGGATATGTTTGATTTCCGCAATAGCAATAACGGGGAAATATTTAGAGAAAAGGAAATAACAAGTAAAGAATAGACCAAATGTTCCAAGGTAAAATCCTACCTCCCAGATAGTGGGGGTGTAGTACGTACTCCAGGAGGAGGGAAGATAATCGCGGTAAATAGAAGTAACGATAATCACAAATCGCTCAAACCACATACCAATGTTAACCAGAATGGACATAAAGAAGGTCACAAAAAGATTACGACGCATCTTACGGAACCAGAAAATTTGAGGAGACAGTACGTTACAACCCATCATCAACCAGTAACTCCAACCATAAGGGCTGTTAAGATTCAAACGGTTTTCTTTGAATGCAAACCACTCATAATCGACGGCACTATACCAGGCCATGAATAACTCGGTCAAGTAAGCAATACCCACAATTGAACCCGTTAATACAATTACTTTATTCATCACTTCAACGTGCTCGATAGTGATATATTCTTCCAATGATAAAACCTTACGCGTTACAACCAGTAGTGTTTGTACCATGGCAAATCCTGAAAAGATCGCACCCGCCACGAAATAAGGAGGGAAGATGGTAGTATGCCATCCTGGTACCACAGAAGTGGCGAAGTCAAAGGATACGATCGTGTGT
>CAIRNW010000381.1 GCA_903879995.1 uncultured Bacteroidota bacterium | reverse complement strand
ATTGATGTGGAAGGATTACACATTCGTGAGAACGGTCCAGTTGCATTCGGCGGATATTTTTATGGTATTACCGGATTCCATGGATTTCACGTTTTCTCTGGTGTAATTATAAATATCATCATGTTGATCATGACGCAAAAAGATGTGTTTGCACGTCGGGGTCATTACCTCATGATTGAAAAAACAGGACTCTACTGGCACTTTGTGGATCTGGTATGGGTATTTGTATTCTTATGTTTTTATTTGATCTAAACGAATTTTAGTAACCGAAATCGAATTGATATGCAACATCCCGCTTTTGAAGAAGTAACCTTTCATCATCATACTGACGATGCAACGTTTAAAAAGAAAGTAAAGAATACAACCATTCTGCTTTCCATTTTAACCGTGGTTGAATTGGCGATCGGATTGATTATTTATAACATGCACAAAGGGGAAGCCCCCAATGAATTATTAGTGCTGATGTTTAAAGGAATGGTTTGTATCCTGACCTTAGCAAAGGCATACTACATCGTTTCTGTTTTTATGCACTTGGGTGATGAGATTCGCAATATGATCATGACCATTGTAGTGCCTTTGTTGTTGTTTATTTGGTTTATTGCTGCTTTCATTTGGGATGGGAACTCCTACAAGAACCTGCGCAATAAATACGATGCGCATTACAAGGAGTCCACCATGCCTACTAAACACTAGGCCTGAATAGAACTGCGTTATACGGAATTTTAATCGCGCTGATTGTTCCGCTGCTTTCCTACTGGATTGTGGAGGTAAATAGTCGGGAAGCTATCATGCTGCCTCGGCATTATTATCCGGACTCTGTCTATCAAACTACTAAACGAGGGAAAAAAGTAATTGATACTGCTTGGCACCGCTTAGCCGATTTTTCACTTCAAAATCAGTTGGGGAACCAAGTGGGCTGGTCAGATTTATCCGGTAAAATTATAGTAGCCGATTTTTTCTTTACTCGTTGTCCTACCATTTGCCCAGGAATGACGCAAAACATGAAGCGCCTGGCTGAAACAATTCATAATGGGAAAAGGGTGGGGGATCGTACCAATCGCGATATTCATTTTCTTTCTTTTAGTATTGACCCGGAGCGGGATAGTTTATCCCGACTGCAGTATTGGGCTAATCGTTTTCAGATCAATCCAGAGACCTGGTGGTTGTTGACAGGCGATAAAAAATCGATCTATTCTTTAGCAATCGATGAAATGAAATTAGGGGTGGTTGACGGGGAAAATGTCGATACTAATTTTGTACACAGTAATAAGTTTGTTTTAATTGATATTAACAGGCAGGTGCGGGGCTACTATAACGGATTAGATCCGGACGATCTGTCTCAGCTACAACGGGATATTATTTTGCTGACCATGGAAAAAAATCCAAATCGCCGAAGTTTTTTTGAGGGAAAACTAATGGTGATGGCTATTTCTTTTTTACTGGCTATCCTGGGTGTATTTTTATTGTTGACTTTACTGAAGAAAAATAAATCATAGTATATGTTACAGCCCTGGTTAAATAAAAATGATAAACTGGCTAGTAGACTCATTTTAGTTTTTTCATTGATTGTATTTACTGCAGTGGTGGTGTTAGGCCGTATTCGATTAGAACTGGATCTTGGATTTGATATACATGTTTTTGCAACGGCTAATGCATTTATCAATGGGACCGTGGCTATTTTACTGGTAGCTGCTTTATGGGCCGTGAAAAATAGACAATATGCACTTCATCGAAATTTTATGATAGCTGCATTGTTATTGTCTGTTGTTTTTTTGCTGAGTTACATTGCCCATCATTTATTAGCAGGTGAAACAAAATTTGGAGGTACGGGAACTATAAAAACAGTCTATTATATTATCCTCTTCACACATATTCCGTTAGCAGGATTGATTCTTCCCTTTATTTTGTTTACGGCTTATCGTGCATTGATCAGCGAGTGGAGTGCACATAAAAAGCTAGCGAAGATTACCTGGCCGATTTGGTTTTACGTGGCGGTGACGGGTGTGTTGGTATACTGGCTAATAAGTCCTTACTACCAGTAGGCTATAATTCTTTTAGTGGATCCCAAAAGTGTTTTTCAAAATCGATGATCTGATCATTGATCACGTTCACCTTTTCTTTCTCAAGTAATTCTTGCATTTGGTCAGGGGTCGAAAAATGATTTTTGCCTGATAGTTGACCTAATCTGTTCACTACTCGATGTGCAGGTACGGGCGGTATTTGTCCATGACTGCTATTCATGGCCCATCCAACCATTCTGGCTCCTGATTTAATTCCCAATGCCGCAGCAATCGCCCCATATGAGGTTACACGCCCTTTTGGAATTTGGCGAACAATATCCCACACCTGGTTAAAAAAATCATTTTCTGGTGCGCCAGAGGGCAATACTTTTTTCAAATGCTTATTATCAGCTTTCGAGTCCTTCATGAAGAGCCAGTATTTCTTTAAAGGATTGATCTGTAGTTTCATTGCCAAGGGAGTCGGGCAGAGAAAAACAGCAATAATAAATTCGATTACTCCCCGCTATATCTAACGATTCATAATGCGTTTTGATGGAAAGACTAGGTGAGATAGGAAGCGGGCCGTAAACATCTTCTGTTTTTGTATGAATGGGGCACTGATAATGCGCTGCAACTAAACAGGTAAAATTATATAGCGCTGGGCTATCTGTTTTTAAATGAATACGTCCTCCGGGCACAAGAATTTTTTGATAGAGACGCAGGAAGCGGGGATGTGTCAATCTTTTTTTTGCCTTTGAAAAACGAAGCTGTGGATCAGGAAAGGTGATCCATATTTCAGCTACCTCTTCTGGTGCAAAAAAATCAGTAAGCTGTTCAATTTGAGCGCGCAGAAATCGGACATTATTTAATGACTCATCCAATGCCTTACGCGCACCTACCCAGATTCTATTACCCTTGATGTCAACTCCTATGAAATTTCTAGTAGGAAATAAACGTCCCAACCCCAGCGCATATTCCCCTTTTCCGCAGGCTAGCTCTAATGTAATAGGATGATTATTTTCAAAAATGGCAGCCCAATTTCCAGTTGCATCTTTTGGGAACTCTAACACATTTGAAAATGATTTGAGTTCCGCAAATCGAATCAATTTTTTTTGGCCCATTTTAAAATTTTACTTGCAAGCCAAAACCAATAATTGATTTTGCCTGTAATCCCGGGGAAGTTTTTTTAGGACCGAATAATCGCACATCATCATCGTAAATCAAATCAACGTTCCAACTCAGCGCTAAATTTTTTCCAATCTTGGTGGTTAATACATTGGTTACAAATAAATCTATGTTTTGTGGTTTGCGCTGATAATTAGAGAACAGATCAATCCTGGCTTTATACAATACTTTTTTATTGAAGTTTTTTTCAACAGTAAAGGTTCCAAAGGCTCCGAATTGTCCAATACTTTTTGATCCTGGTTTTACACCATATTCACCCCGATTGGAAAGTGTCTCATTGGTTACAATTACCCAGCGGGCGGTTATAGGAGAAAAGAAAACGGAGAATTGTTTATTAGGTCTGAAGTCCAAGCCCTGACTAAAAATGATATAGCCGGGAGACATAAAGGTGGAAGCAAAAGTTTTTACATTGTTGGGATAGGTATAACCGGGAATAAATTGAGAACGCACATTAAAGAGTGTAGCCAGGTTTATTTTTTTGTTCAACGAATAACCGTACTTAGAAATTAAATCAAAACGATCATCATTTTTTCGACTACCCAGCGAGGTGGTATTGATATAGCCAAAGAAAATGTCAAGCGTATTGTCCCAGCTGTTACGTCCTTTTCTATAATACGAGTAAAGCTGTAAGATGGTGTTCAACGTAAATGAAAATTGATCCCCACCGGCCGCCCAATTACTCAGACTGCCTTGTCCAACCGTGAGCGTGTAATTTCCACCCGACTTCCACTTTTTAATTAAGGAATCTGGAATATATTTTTTTACAGGGCGAAGCGATTCAACCTGCAATTTTCGAATGGTGGCATCTTGTGCAGCTATACGCGTATTGCTGAAGAAAACAGTCAATAGAATAAAAACGAACAATCGAAACACGGTCATGTGTGCTGGTTAGTGCCTCAAAACTATAGCATTTGACTTATTTTTTTGCAGGAGATTGATTAGCGAACTCGTCTGCCTTTCCATTCATATGAACCCTGTAGCCCTAACAATCCAGTGCCCGTTATATATAGAATGTGTAAGGGCTGAAATAGAAAAAATTCCAACACCTGAATCTGATGATTAAAAAAACTAGCGACACTTTTCACAAAGGGCCACTCTACAATTGTTTTGCAAAGCCAAATTGCCAATACTAAACTACCTATTGATGGTATAAAAAATGCAAGCAATGCACAGCCCAATAACAATGCATTGTAAACCCAGACCCCCGCTAACACCCCTTTTAGCACCCAATCTGTGTAATAAGGTGATTTGCTGGCCCAACGAATTCTTTGTTGTAGAAACGAGGTCCAATTGGGCATTGCTGCTGTTTGTACGATAGCCCTTGAATCCTTACAATAGTAAATTTGATCTGGGAATTGTTCTTTTATTTTATGAAGGAGGAAGAAGTCGTCTCCCGATGCTATTTTTTCATTCCCTTCATATCCTTTCACAGCTTGAAAAATAGAACGGGGGTATCCCAGGTTGGCCCCATTGGCCATATAAATCCAATGAAGTTGAAGTCCGGCTCCTGTAATTCCTTGGAGAACTAGAAAATCCAAGGTTTGAAAACGCCCCAATAAGCTGCCATTATTCTGCAAATAAACGGGCGCTGCTAAAAAACAGGCTTGATTTGTAACCAGGCTATTTACCATCGTCAAAACCCAGTCTTTTGTAGGAATGCAATCTGCATCGGTACATAAAATCCATGTTGCAGTAGTGTTGGCAATCCCCTTTTCCAATGCCTTTTTTTTGTAAGCAATGATTCCTTCTTCCTCCAATAAAATGCTTTTGGCAAAGGGATATTGGCTTACAATGGCAGCGGTTCCATCCGTGGAATGATCATCAATTACCAGTACCTCCATTTTTTGGAGGGGATACGATTGCGTAGCCAGTGCTTTTAAAAGCGTACCAATATTTTTCTCCTCGTTTCGGGCGGGAATAATGATGGCAACAGTTGGCCAGTCTGTATGTTGAGGCGTCGGCTTGGGCCCCGATGGGAGGGCCTCCCATCCAACCTTAAAATAATAAATGAGCCCCCCATAAAGTAGTGTAGCTATAATCAAGAGTCCGGACAGCAGCATGGTACAAATCTACCGATGCGTGTGCATGGTTTAATCTGTTAATTTTTTTTCGATCATAGGCTACAGCATGAGAAAAGTGTAAATTTGATAGTTGCTTAAACAACTATATGCCAAACAACCAATTCAAACGCGGCGAACTGTACAGTTTTATAACGGGAATGGCCTCTACGGCCATCGCGCGCAGCGTGCAAAAAAAATTCAACCTGGCTGGGCTGAGCATCACCATAGAGCAATGGAGTTTACTCTATCACCTTTGGAAAAAAGATGGAATCAGCCAGCAAGATCTTTGTAAAGCTAGTTTTCGGGACAAGCCCAGCATTACTCGATTAGTGGATAACATGGAAAAAGCAGGGTTAGTGAGAAGAGTAGCTGCTGTAAATGATAGACGTATCAATTTGATCTATTTGACCAAAGAAGGGCAGCAATTACAAGAGCAGACGCTCAAGCTGGCCGATCAAACATTGATTGAAGCCTTGCGTGGAGTGCCTGCTGATAAAGTAGAAGTATGTAAGCAAGTGCTGCAAGTTGTATATGATAATCTGACTAAACTCTCTTAAAATTATAATTTATGTCGGTAGCAGAAACTGTAAAACAAAGTTTAAAGGGTGGTGAATGGTTGATTCGTGCATCCCATCCTTCCGAAACATTTATTCCGGAAGAATTTTCGGAAGAGCAGCAAATGATTCGCTCGATGTGCACACAATTTTTGGATTCAGAAGTATTCCCAATTATTGAACGTATTGATTCTTTAGAGCAAGGCCTGATGCCTGCTCTGGTAAAAAAGACTGGCGAATTAGGATTGTTATCTACATCTATTCCGGAGGAGTATGGTGGTTTAGGAAAAGATTTTATCACGTCCACCATCGTCAATGAATACTTGGGTGCCGGACACTCTTATTCAGTGGCCGTGGCGGCACATACCGGGATTGGGATGCTTCCAATTCTTTATTTTGGAACACCTGAACAAAAGTCAACGTACTTACCAAAATTGGTCACGGGAGAATGGGCGGGTGCCTATGGATTAACTGAACCTAATAGTGGAAGTGACGCTTTGGGTGCAAAAACTACCGCTACCCTAAGCGCTGATGGTAAGCATTATATTTTGAATGGACAGAAATGTTGGATCACAAACGGAGGATTTGCGCATGTCTATACCGTATTTGCAAAAGTGGATGGTGAAAAGTTCACCGCCTTTATTGTAGAACGAGGAACACCTGGATTTACACAAGGTGTAGAGGAACAAAAGATGGGCATCAAAGGGTCTTCTACGGTTCAGTTATATTTTCAGGATTGTAAAATTCCAGTAGAAAATCTTTTGGGCGAACTAGGGAAAGGTCACAAAATTGCTTTCAATATTCTCAATATCGGCCGATTAAAACTTTGTGCAGCTACGTTGGGAGGTGCAAGAACAGCATTGAATCAGTCTATTCAATATGCAAAAACCAGAGAGCAGTTCAAACAACCCATTGCAAATTTTGGTGCAATCAAACATAAGCTTGCAGCAATAGCGATCCGAACTTTTGTAGCGGAGTCTGCTTTGTATCGTACCGCAAAATGGATTGACGAAAAAGAACAGGAGTTCCTGGCTGATGGGAAACCATTTGCGGAGGCCTTATTAGCAGGTGCAGAAGAATATGCGATTGAGTGCGCGGCATTAAAAGTGTATGGAAGTGAACTATTGGATTTTGCTGTTGACGAAGGAGTGCAGATTCATGGAGGTAATGGCTATAGCGCGGAGTACGCTATTTCAAGAGCCTATCGGGATAGCCGGATTAATCGCATTTATGAAGGGACCAATGAAATCAACCGCTTGTTGGCATTAGATATGACACTCAAGCGTGCAATGACCGGGCGTTTGGATCTGATGGGACCGGCTATGGCTGTTCAAAAAGAATTAATGAGTATTCCAGATTTTGGCAGTGCTGAAGAATTGCCCTTTGCAGCGGAACAGAAATTGGTAGCCAACCTTAAGAAAGCAATTCTAATGACCGCTGGGGCTGCTGTACAAAAATTAATGATGAAACTAGAAAAGGAACAAGAAATTCTGATGAATCTGGCTGACATGTCCATTGAAGTTTTTCATGCGGAAAGCGCTTTGTTACGAGTGATGAAACTAGTTGAGGTAAGAGGAGAGGCTGCGGTAAAAGGACAACTGGATATTGTTCGTACTTACTTATACGACGTAGCAGATCGAGTTAATAAATCGGGTAAAGATGCCATTAATGGTTTTGCTGAGGGAGAAGAAGCCCGTATGATCTTGCTTGGGTTGAAACGGTTTACGAAGGCGGACCCCTACAACGCTAAAGAGGCGCGCCGTCGTATAGCAGACCAGTTAATTGAGCAAGGTCACTACTGTTTCTGAGTTTTACTAATTTTGCAACCAATACACTAGCATGAGTCAAGTAACTACCCCCACTGTATTAACGTCAAAGGACTTTGCTTCCGATCAAGAGGTCCGTTGGTGTCCTGGTTGTGGGGACTATTCCATACTTGCTCAGGTCCAGAAAGTAATGCCCACCTTAGGGATTCCTCGGGAGAATATCGTATTCATTTCAGGGATTGGCTGTAGCAGCCGTTTTCCATATTACATGAATACGTTTGGCATGCATTCTATTCATGGACGTGCCACGGCAGTAGCCAGTGGACTAAAGGCTAGTCGTCCAGAATTGAGTGTTTGGATCATTACCGGCGATGGGGATAGTTTGAGTATTGGCGGTAATCACACTATTCATTTGCTTCGTCGCAATTTTGATGTGAACATCCTGCTCTTCAATAATCAGATTTATGGATTAACCAAGGGGCAGTATTCCCCTACTTCCGAAGAGAAAAAAATTACCAAGAGTACTCCAATGGGGAGTATCGATCATCCGTTTAATCCTGCTGCTCTCGCATTAGGGGCTGATGCTACATTTGTGGCTCGCACCATGGATCGTGATCCCAAGCACTTACAAGCCATGCTGCTTCGTGCTAATGCACATAAGGGCGCTTCCTTCTTAGAGATCTATCAGAATTGCAATATTTTCAATGATGGTGCCTTTGAAATTTTTACAGAAAAGGGGAGTAAAGCTGTAGAAACTTTATTCCTGGAGCAAGGCAAGCCACTAGTCTTTGGTGCAAATAATGATAAAGGAATCAAGCTGGATGGATTTAAGCCTGTCATTATAGATTTTGCACAAGGTTTCAGCGCAGATGATTGTTGGGTACATGACGAAAAGGATATTTACAAAGCACAGATCTTGACCAGGATATTTGACGATCCTCAGATGGAGGGACACTTACCAAGACCTTTTGGTGTGTTTTATCAAACAGATCGTCCTTGTTACGAAGATGTAATGGCTGCGCAATTGGAAGAAGCAGCCTCTCGCAAACCAGCAGATTTGGATAAGCTGTTAAAAGGAAACGAGGTCTGGACTATCAGCTAGAATAATTTCTGTTGATCTGGAAGTAATCGAAAACTTTTTCGGTGATAGGTACATAAACCCCATTTTTCAATGGCTGTTCTGTGTTGTGCGGTACCATATCCTTTATTTCTATCCCAACCATACTGAGGAAATTCCTGATGTATTTTTCCCATCCATTCATCTCGATACGTTTTGGCCAACACGCTGGCTGCGGCAATCGATGCAAATCGGCTATCGCCTTTTACAAAGCATTGATGAGGTATTTTTTTGTATGGGATAAACCGGTTGCCATCTACCAATAAAAGACCTGGTTTTTTCTTTAATAAGGAAACAGCCTGATGCATGGCTTTGATACTTGCTTTCAGAATATTGATTTGATCAATTTCTTCATGGCTGATTTGACTGACTGCAAAACTGATGGCTTCTTTTTCAATGAGGGGGCGTAAAAGGTCTCTTTCTTTTTCTCTTAGTTGTTTGGAGTCATTGAGTAGCGGATGATGAAAGTCCTGTGGCAATATTACCGCCGCTGCAAATACAGGACCCGCATAGCAGCCCCGGCCTGCTTCATCAAGACCAGCCTCTAAAAGGGTATTCTGGAAATAAGGTGCCAGCATACCTGCAAATTCCGAAATATTGCTCAACAAAAAATTACTGGCAAAATAGGGGGAGTTACCTTTGTGTGTCATGGAAAATACCTCTTCCTCCCGCGCTGTTGTGTATTGGCTATACACCGGTATGGCTATGATTGTTGTTCAGATTTTATTGGGTGGCATTACCCGATTAACGGGGTCTGGTTTATCAATAACTGAATGGAATGTTGTGACGGGTGCACTGCCTCCCCTTTCGGATGCGCAATGGTTGATGGAATTTGAAAAATACAAGTCAACTCCGCAATTCCGCTATTTGAATTTTGATTTCACAATTGCTGATTTTAAGGTTATTTATTTCTGGGAGTGGTTTCATCGAAATTGGGCCCGTTTGATTGGGGTGGTTTTTGCTATTCCCTTTTTATTTTTTTGGTGGCGCGGCTATTTCAAATCTCACATGGTAAAGCCATTGCTGATTTTATTCTTTTTGGGGGCCTTACAAGGAGCTATTGGTTGGATTATGGTAGCCAGCGGTCTTACCGGAGATGCTATATATGTAAAGCCCACTCGTCTTGCACTGCATTTTGTATTTGCCTTGGGACTGCTGTGTTACACATTTTGGTTTGCCCTTCAGTTAACGGTTCCTGCCACTGATAAAGTGTATAATCCATCCTTGCAAAAGGGAGTGCGTTGGATTATGATTCTTTTATTAGTGCAATTAATTTATGGTGCATTTATGGCAGGGCATAAAGCAGCCACCGCATCACCTACCTGGCCTACCATCAACCAGGAGTGGCTTCCCTCAGGATTGTACAAGAGTAGTGAAGGCACACTTAATTGGGTAGATAATTTAATTTTTGTGCACTTTATCCACCGAGGTTTAGCCTACTTACTATTAGCAGCTATACTATTTTATACGGTACAATTATATAAACAACAGGGTTCACCCTGGTTTTATCATGCACGCAAATGGCCTGCGATTTTGGTATTACTACAGGTTGGGTTAGGAATTTTTTCAGTATTGACCAGTACCAAAATTATTCCTGGCCACTGGGGGATTTTTGAATGGATGGCACAGCTTCATCAATTAGTAGCTATGCTGCTATTGTTATCCTTGGTTCAATTATTATTCCTGATCAGACGAAAAGCGTTGGGTACAACCTGAATTTGTAAGGCGGCTGTATTTGCAATGGGATCTCCATCTATGTGGGCTGCTGCATGTTGGTGATTCAAAATAGTAATCGATGCTGTTTGGAAATAAATAATAGAGGCCTTTGTATCCAACAAATCGATAGGTTTTACTTTATTGAGGCCCATCAACTGTAAAAGAGTTGTCCCTATTAATTTCAACTTGGATTGTTTTTTTAGTAGTACCACGTCCAGCAGTCCATCATCTAGTTTTGCCGCAGGGGCAATCGTAAAATTGTTACCATATTGATTGGCGTTAGCGATGCTAATCAGATAAGCTTCTGTTTCAAATTTTTTCTTTTCTGTCTGTAAAGTGAAGTGATAAGTTTTTGCATTCCCATAATGAGCTATTACCTCTTTGCAATAGGTAAAAAAACCACGCGTCGGTTGTTTAGCAAAGGAGTGTGCAACAGCTCCATCAAATCCAACGCCACTTAGCAGGCAAGAAAATTTTTCATTCACCAACATTCCATCTGTAGGGAAAGCGCTAGCCTCAAATAAAAACCGAATAGCTTTTTGTGGGTCAATTGGAATGTTGGCCGTTCTGGCTAATCCATTCCCTGAACCAACCGGGATGATGCCAAATTGAACCGGTAATCTACGAAGTGCACTAATCACTTGATTGACTGTTCCATCTCCACCCCCAATTATAATATCGGTGAACAGCTCAGATTCTATTCTCTGTATGACTGCTTGATAATTCCCTTCTGAATTCGAATATTCAATTGCATAGGAGCATTTGACCTTTGCTTGTTCGTGATGAATATATTTTTCAAGATCAGCAGCATTGCCTGTTCCTGCAATAGGGTTAATGATATATAGTAACTTTCGATTTACCATTTTAGTAATACACTTCCCCATGTGAAGCCACTTCCAAATGCAGCCAGGCAAACCAGATCACCCTCTTTTACTTTCCCTTTTTCCCAAGCTTCACATAATGCAATAGGTACTGAGGCGGCTGTGGTGTTTCCGTAATATTGAATATTGTTGTAAACCTGATTATCCTGCAATCCTAGTTTTTGCTGCACAAATTGTGCAATACGAAGATTGGCTTGATGAGGGATTAGCAAATTTAGAT
>CAIRNW010000380.1 GCA_903879995.1 uncultured Bacteroidota bacterium | reverse complement strand
GTTCACAAACAGATATTGAATGCTCTGATATCGAGAGAGAGAAAAAGGAATTAGAAGAGATGCCGGAGGAAGAGCTCCGTATACTGGCAGAGATTTATGAACGAAGAGGATTAAAAAAAGAAACGGCAGCTATCGTAGCTAAGGAACTAACCGAAGTAGATGCCTTGGGGGCCCATGTTAGGGACGAACTGGGTATTACTGAGTTGACACAGGCTAATCCAATTCAAGCAGCATTAGCATCCGGTGCTGCTTTCACCGCGGGTGGATTTTTACCGTTATTAGTTGCACTATTGGTACCCTTACATCAAATGGAAATTGCTTTGTATGGCGTTACTATACTTGCGCTTACCTTTTTAGGTGCCGTTGCTGCTCGTACAGGCGGGTCCAGTATAAAAAGAGGAATTCTACGTGTGGTAATATGGGGAACCATTGCCATGGGATTGTCAGCTTTGGTGGGTTATTTTTTTGGAGTTAGCGTTTAATTAATTCTGCCTGTGATTTGTTTTCGATTTTCATTTATATTTTTCTGGCTGAGTATTATTTCAGTGAGTGTATATGCTCAACTTTCTAATTTGGGCACTTGGAATATTTTGAATTTTAAATATATCTACAGCGATAAAGTAAGTTTTTTTGGTGAAACACAACTTCGCTCCTTGCAATTTTATAATTCCTACCATTATTATGAATACAAGGGCGGATTTAATTTTAAACCAGGCAATGCATATCAATTTTCGCTTGGATTAGGATCTTATCAAACCTACCGAGAGGGGGGAAACTTTCTTAAGCCAAAGAATAATGATGAATTTAGGCTATGGCCACAGCTATTTCTATTTCAGACACTGTTTGGTTTAAAAATCGAACAACGCTATCGTATGGAAATGCGTTGGACTAGTGCAGGATATAGGAATCGCTTTCGTTACCGACTAGGCGCCTCTTATCCCTTTTCTCTTGGCAATCAAAAAGCAAAAAACGTTCAACTTATTCTAAGCAATGAAGTTTTCTTTACTGATAAGGAACCCTACTTTGAAAGAAATCGTTTCCAATTTGGATTGAGTTACAAACTGACAAATGCTACCACAATTCAGTTGGGGTATCTGCACCAATTTGATTACAGAATTAATGATGAAATTGGTAGAAATTTTTTTGTCATCGGCTATTTTATTGAATTATTCAATAAAGAAGCCAAAAAGTCTAGCTCGGAGAGTGTGTTTAAAGAGAATTGATAAGTAATTCTTTATTCCATTTCTGAACTCTCGCTAATTATTCGTTCGGTAAATTCTTTTTTTTGATAGATTTCACAATGGTCGGTTTTACCAAATAATTTGTATCGAATTCCAGCGATGTAATTGTATAAAAAATCCAATAGAAAGTTGGGGAACAATCGTAAAATGGGGTATAGTAATGAGTAATACTGAAGTCCTTTCAGGATTTTTAATACCGCTCTTGATTTAGTGAAATAGCGGCTTCCCTCAATCAATAGTATGGAGTTCAAATTAGCATCAGTTGCCCCAACTTTGTTTAATACCGATTTCCCGAAGGTTGATTGTAAAGTTGCAAATTTGAAAAGCTTCTTAGGATCATTTTTTATTATTAGTTGTACGGATTTATTGCATAGTATACATTCTCCGTCAAAAAGTATGAGCCTTTTCATTTCTGAATGATCCATGTCGATTTATGTTCACTATACTATTGCTTGAAGCTTTCCGGGTGTAATAGGGAGATCTCTGACCCTTTTACCAGTAGCATTATACACAGCATTTGCAATGGCAGCTGCTAATCCAATAAATGCAATTTCACCTAAACCTTTTGCGCCAATTGGATTAATAATGGGATCTGGTTTATTGACAAACCAAACAGTTGTCTTTGGGATATCGGGATGTAAGGGCACTTGATAACCTGCAAAACTGGCGTTTGTAATAGCTCCGGTTTGGTGATCAAATTTTAATTCTTCCAGCAGTGCCATGCCCACTCCTC